>DAOTAC010000028.1:0-13103 GCA_035382325.1 Bacillota bacterium
GTAGCAATCGCGACCATCGGGATAATGTCCCTGATTCTCCTGGGCTAGCCGTGACGTTCTGATGCTCAGGTCCGACGCGACTACCGAGACTCCAAAAGGTGCGGGGGCTTCGCAGGGCTAGTAGTGCCCAAGAAGTCCCCGGTTCTTCGCAATGCGCTCGCACCACGAGAACACCGCTATGCCGGCAGCCAGGTAGGCCGCGCCCACTGCGACGGCGGTGAGTATGTCGCCCAGAGGTAGGCGCCACAGGCGAACACCGTCTACCATCGACCTGTATATGAGGTCATTTCCAAGGGCAAGCGGCAGATACTTCACTCCCGGTACTCGAATAGGGATCACCAGCAGGCCAATGAATACGAACTGAATTATCTGGAACAACGCCTGTATCCTCTTGAATACCAGAGCCAGCCCGCCCAGGGCAAAGCCGACGCCGTAGGCTCCCAGCAACGTAATGAACAGCAGGGGAATCAGGGTAACCAGGTCCACTTTGAGCCACCTGCCGGTTGTGGCCATCATCGCCATGAGCAGAAGCATGATGGGGATGAAGCTGAACACGAAGTCGGACATGAGCGTTGCGGCACCCACCCACTTGAACCCGCATGGGGCCAGGTAAAGCTGTTCGAGCGTGCCGGTCTGCGCTTCGTTTATGAGATTCCATGAGAGGTTCGAGAAGGCGTAGATGGTAAAGGTCCACACGAAGAATCCAACAATTGTTCCCTCAAAAGAGCCGTCGAGAGCACCCGTCTTTACGTAGCCGGACACACTCTGAAGCCCCGCGAAGATCAATATGAAGATCATGTATATAGACACCAGGCTCGATACGGAGTTGACTATGTACCGTTTCATCATCGTCCAATCCCGCCTGAAAACAGCGGCAAGAACACTCCCCATCATCATGAACGCGCCCTCTCCTCTCTCACGATCTCCAGATACACCTTCTCCAGATCGACCTCTTCGTGCGTGATCTCGTCTATGATCGCATCCGCGCCGCGCAAGATGTCCATGAGGCGGTAGATATCACCGTCTTCGCTCAATGAGACCTTGACCCTAGAGTCCGCATCCCCGTCTGTCACCTGCACGCTTGCGAACTCCTGAGCCAGTCGCTCCTTGAGCCCCTGCGGGGCAGGCCCACGCAGGCCTATCCGGTACGCCTTCGTCCGGAAGAGACTCATCAAGTGGCTTACCTTATCATCAACGACTACCCGCCCGGAGGACATTATGACCACGCGCCCGCATACATCCTGAATGACGTCCATGTCGTGGCTGCTCACTACGAAAGTACGCTCCTCGTCGCGAGCAAGCTGCTTCAGGACGCTCCGAAGCTCCAGCGAGGTTTCGACATCGAGGCCCAGGGTGGGCTCGTCCAGAAAGACTAGTGGAGTGCGTCGGGCCAGGGCGCACACGACGCTGGCCTTCTGCTTCATTCCCTGCGAGAGTTTCCTGACTTCTGTATGGCGCTTGTCCTCCAGTGCGAATAGCTTGAGCAGATGGCCGAAATACTCTCGGTCTTCGCGAGACCTGACACCATGGAGTGCTGCGAAGAACACTACATTCTCCCACACGCTCATTCTCCAGTACAGATTCCGGCTTCCCTCAAGAACTGCGCTCATTTTCCCCAATATCCGCGGGTAAGCTGCCTGGATATCCTGTCCCAACAGCGCGATCCGCCCCGAATCAGGGCGCATCAGCCCGAGGATGCACTTGATTGACGTGGTCTTCCCCGCCCCGTTTGGTCCCAAAAGCCCTAGGACCTCGCCGCGCTTCACGTCGAAGCAAACACCGTCGACGGCTCGAACTGTCACCCCGCCTCTGTCACGAAAGACCTTGGTCAGCGATTGCACTTGCAGCGCAGTATCAAGTGTGCTCAAGCGTCGCGCACCCCCAAACAATATTGTCGCTGCCGCATCTCCTTCTCGGGAATCGGGCCGCCCGACGAGGCAGCGCTTCCACACATCAATGCTAGACGCTAGCATCAGCATTGTCAATGTCTCTGTTGCTAATATCAACTCCAATGTGAATTCTATTAATGACGCATAGCACACTCCGGAGTGGGCATACGCTGTACGCATAGCCGGCGTCACCCGCAGAAAAAACTTGTGACGCCAGAAGGAATCTCATCCGACATGTCGAAGTGACTTACCGCTCGGTTGTGACATCGATGTCATGCGACCAGCCCATCAAGAATACGCTGCAGTACACTCAACCGGAGGTGCCGTCACTTGCACAGTACCATATATGACGTAGCGGAACGCGCAGGCGTATCCGCGAAGACCGTATCGAGGGTCATCAACAACTCACCTCTAGTTGCGCCGGATACGAGGCGCAGGGTGCTGGCTGCCATCGCTGAGCTGGACTTCCACCCCGATTCGGCAGCCAAGGGCCTCCGCCAGCGAAGCCGGAAATCGGTGGGGTTCGTGATTCCCTACGGCAGCGATTTCGTCTTTCAGGACCAGGGCATGTGGCTGCAGACCAACGGAGCGCACAAGGCATTGGCTGAGCGAGGCTATGATCTGGTACTGGCCGTGCCGCAGACTCCAGAACTCGTCCTGGCCGAGTTGAACAGGCTCACGCGCAACCGCACTGTGGACGGCGTCATACTCTACGCTATGGAAGGCGCCGACGCTCTACTCCGCGAGTTCGATCGACTCAACATCAGATATATGTCGCTGTCGATGTGCTACCCCGGGCAGAAGAACAACTTCGTCGACATGGACTCCCCGTACACCGCTCACCTGGCAACCAAGTACATGATCGACCAGGGCGCCCGGCGCATAGGCCTGATTTCCGAACCTGAACGGTTTTTCTACTCAGCCAAGGCCAGTTCTGAGCCGGGTTACCGCCTTGCCCACGAACAGGCCGGTCTGCCGGTGGATGAATCGCTGATCCTCGCCGGCGACTACTCTATCGAGTCAGGCTACGAAATGGCAAAGCGATTGCTCACATCGAGGCCGGCAGTGGACGGGGTCATATGCATGAGCGATCCGATGGCGTTGGGCGCTCTGCGGGCCGTGAGGGAACAGGGCCTGGTCCCCGGACGCGACATCGATGTCATCGCAGGCGATGACTTCCCCACAACACGCGCGATGTGGCCGGGGCTTACGTCCATCAGAACGCCCCTCTACGAGCAGGGTTACCAGGCAGGCGTGATGATAGTGGACTACATACAATCAGGCAAGGAGATCCCGGGCAAGCTGCTTAGGGGAGAGCTGATCGTTCGCGAGTCGGTGCGGTCCCGCAATGGGATAAGGGAGGGTCTGGGTTGATGCTATGGCAGTCAGGCTCCACGCTGCTAACGCAGTCGGATAGGCGGTCGGCGGGCAAGGCCGGCGCCCTCTCCGGATGGTCCAGGCGCCAACACCGAACGGCCTACTTAATGATCCTGCCGGCGGTAGTCGCAATGCTGCTGGTCCACTACATGCCGATGCTGTGGGGTTTCTACATCAGTCTACACGATGTCAACCTTTTCACCATGGCTGACTGGATGAATGCCCCGTTCATCGGGCTGCGCAACTTCGTAGACGCGTTCGATCCGTCTACTACCACAGGTGCCCGCGCGCTGAGGGCATTGCTCAATATCACGGTGTATTCAGCGGTGACCGTCAGTGTGGGGTACCTGATTGGGCTTGCAGTCGCTCTTCTGCTTAACCAGCAGTTCTGGGGCAGAACGTTTGTGAGAGGACTGATCCTTCTTCCATACATAACGCCGGACTCAGTAGCCTACAAGGTCTGGACATTCATCTTTCAGTCCAGGATCGGAATACTCAACCGCTACCTGATACAATGGGGCCTGGTGTCCGAGCCCCCTATCTGGCTCATAGGTCCACCCGCGCTATGGGCGGTGGTCGCAGCGAGCGTCTGGAAAGGCTGGCCGTTCTCCGCCCTCATACTCCTCGCCGCACTGCAGAAGATCCCGCAGGACCTTTACGAGGCTGCCCGCGTCGACGGCGCCAGTATCTGGCAACAGTTCGCGTGGATTACCATGCCACATCTTCAGTCGGTCACGGTGACACTGCTCCTGATGTCGATACTATGGAACTTCAACGCCTTCAACCAGTTCTACGTGATGCTCGGGCGCGATCCCGGAGTCGCTGCAGAGGTTCCGTCTACCCTGATACTGAGAGAGGCGTTCACAAACCTTAGGTACGGCATCGGTTCTGCCCTGTCCATAATCCTCATGCTGATTCTTCTGATCGTAACAGTAGTTTACCTGCGCGTTCTGCGGGCTACCGCAGGCGCGGAGGAGGTGTAGAGTATGCGTCCCCGGCGGGCTATCCAGCAGATTCTGCTATACCTGGCAGTAGGGCTCGTGGTGCTGGTAGTGCTGGTTCCATACGCCTGGATGATCTCCGGATCGTTCAAGGAGACACTGGAGTTGCAGTCTTCAGACGTCACAGTCGCCCGGCTCAGGCCGACGTGGATTCCCAGGCGCCCGACACTGCGCAACTACAGGGAAGTGAATAGCTCCGTCCCGATGCTCTCGTATTTCCGACACTCGATACTCATCAGCCTAGGCACCATGGCGGTCGCAACGGTGCTGGCATTGCTGGCGGCGTACGCTTTGTCGAGGTTCAACTTCCGCGGACGTGAAGCATACACGGTCTCGGTTCTGGCGACACAAATGCTTCCCGGCATACTGTTCCTCATACCGTACTACCTGATATTCACCACAATCTCGCGCAAAACCGGCATTCCGCTCCGCGATACCTATTGGGGTATGATCTTCACGTACACGTCCTTTGCGCTGCCATTCTCCATCGTTATGCTGAGAAGCTACATGAACGGCATACCACTGGAAATCGACGAGCAGGCCATGATAGACGGATGCACCCGCACCCGCGCACTCTGGAGCGTAATAGTCCCGCTCGCTACTCCCGGCATTGCCGCCGTGGCAATCTACGCGTTTATCATGGCATGGAATGAGGTGTTGTTCGCGTCAGTGTTGACTGGCCGAGTCACGCGAACTGTGTCGGTGGGCATTATGGACTACATCACAGCGACCAGCTCTAACTGGGGCGGGATGATGGCCGCATGCATCGTCATAAGCATCCCGGTCCTGATCCTCTTCACGGCGATGCAGCGATACATAGTGGAAGGATTGGTGGCCGGGGCGACCAAAGGCTGAGATCCAGGAATCCGACTGCAAGGACGTCCTTGGAGGTGATGGCGCCGACATACCTGCGGAAAGCTCAGCATGGTCTTGCGTTTGCGTTTGCGTCTGTGTCTGTGTCCGCTTCGATGGCGATCACAAAGTCCAAAAAGGAGGACAGTTCAGATGAGACGGTTTCTACGCGCGGTTGTGATGCTCGTTTTTCTGTTAGGTGTTTTGACATCGATGACATCCGGGGCGGCTCGAGAAATCACGTTCTGGGTGATGCCCAACGCGCCGCAGGATACCCACACGGCATGGCTAGACTCCAGAATTGAGGAGTTCCGGAAGGAAACTGGTATCACCGTCCACTACGAAATCGTTGGATGGGGAGACGCATGGAACAGACTAGTGGCCGCGATCACCAGCGGAGAAGGCGCCGACGTTGTTCAGGTCGGAACCACGTGGAACCCACAGCTCGCGGCGATGAAGGGGCTTGCGAAGCTCGACACAGCCGAGTACGGTGGCACGAAGGCATTCATGCCTGCCAACTACGAGTCCGCTACCTACAAGGGTGCAGCATATGGCGTGCCATGGTTCGCCGAGACTCGCTGCCTGTTCTACAACACCGACCACTTCGCCCAGGCCAAGGTACAGCCTCCCAAGACCTACGCCGAGCTGGTAGAGGTGGGCAAGGCGCTGGTCAAGGCGCGCGGCGCCGGCACAGCCATCGCTATCGCCGGCAACCAAGCATGGGACCTCCTCCACAACTGGGCGATCGTCCTTTGGGCTTTCGGAGGCGATCTGGTAAGCCCGGACTTGAAGAAGGCAACCTTCAACGGGCCTGAAGGTGTTGAGGCCATGAACTGGTATGTTGACCTTGTACGTACCGGCCTGGCATCTAAAGCATGCGCTGAGTACAACCAGCCCAACGCAGATGCGGCCTTCATCAACGGAAACGTGTCCATGGCGTTCATGGGACCGTGGAATGTGGCCGACATCATACACGACAACCCGTCTCTCAAGTACGACATCGTCGAACCGCCGGCAGGTCCAAAAGGGCGGGCGGCCTTCTCAGGCGGAAGCAACCTTGCGATTCTCGCTGCAAGCAAGAAGCAGGCAGACTCTAAGGCCTGGGTCATGTACCTGATCCGGAAAGACACTCTCATCTCCTACACTAAGGACCTGACCCACATGCTGCCGGCTACTAAGGAAGCCTTCGCAGACCCATTCTTCAGCACCGGCGTCAACCGGGCCTTCAAGGCCGCTCTGGAGTATGCGACGGCATATCCGCCGCTTGGCGTATGGGGGTCCATCGAGAATGACATTACCGGCGAGTTCAAGGCGATCTTCACCGATTACGTCACAGGCCAGCTGGGCCCGAACGGAGTGCAGCAGCATCTCGACATCGCTGCGCAACGCGTAGACACATCTGTGAAAAACGAAAGGTAATCGAGACGGAGCGCGGGCCGGCCATGTTCCCGGCATGTGTGGGCATGGCCGGCCCGCGCCTAGCCCCAATCCGTAGCGACCACGAAACGGAGGACGACAGAGTTGCCTCACTACACGTCAGATGACAAGCTGGGCTCCGGGGTTCCCCTTGGCGGGATCGGGGCGGGAAAGATCGAGATATTCCCGGACGGAACTTGCGCCAACTTCACGCACCAGAACAACTGGGACAACCCGTCAGGTACTGCCGCCGATCCCTCTGCCGGGCCCGGCGCTGGCCCCGGCGCTGGCCCGGGCGCTGGCCCCGGCGTCATCGATGCTCGAGTGGGCCATCACTTCGCCATCTGGGCACACAGGCGTGTGAGCGCAGATGCAGGCGTGGGCCTGATCCCAGGCACAGGCGACGGCGCACCTGTCGCACGTCTGCTTCAAACCGTAGACGTCGCCGGGCTTGCGCGCGTGGAGCGAATCGAGTACGAAGGATCGTACCCATTCGCGAGGCTCGACTACGTTGACTCGAGCCTGCCCGCGATAGTGCGTCTTGAGGCCTTTTCGCCGATTGTGCCCGGCGATTCGAGGCAATCGGCTATGCCTGTGGCGCTGTTCGTCTTCCACGTGACTAATACCGACCCGATTGCAGCGTATGATGTAGCCGTCATGGCGGCTGCGAGAAACAGTGTAGGCTCGTGGAATGTCGGCCGCTTCAACCGGACGGTGACTGACGAAAATGTAGCCGGAGTGCTTTTCTGTGTGGACTCCCCCCTCCCCATCGACTCCCGCGCCGGCACGGTCTGCCTCGCGACAACCAGAGCTGCAGGAGAGGTTAGCTGCGAGCCGGCATGGAATCTCAAGACCGCCGAGCCCTTCAGCCTCACCCTCGCCAACGAAGACCTGGCCCCATGGAACGCCTTCGCCGAGAGCGGCAGGTTGTCGCTGGACCTCGGCCTCGGCCTCGCCCCCACGCCCGTGCCAGTGCCCGTGCCCGGGCCGGGCCGGCCCTCCATGGCGTCTTCTGATGTAGTCAGCGGCGAAGGTGTCGAACTGGGGGCGGCGGTGTGCGTGTCGACCACCCTGGGCCCCGGCGAAACTCGATCCATCCCGTTCGCCATGTCCTGGCACATGCCGCAGACGCACTTCGGCCACGTATATGAGCGTGACTTCGACGACGCGTGGAGCGTCGCCGTGGCCGCACTACACAATATAGGCGCTATCCGAGAAGGCGCAGGACTGTGGGAGTCGTGCCTGGCTGCTACCAGAACTCCTGATCCGCCCCCCACACCCATCACGGCGGTCTCGGCCGTCTCTGCCCCGCGTCCCGCGCTGCCCGCGTGGCTCGACGACGCCCTGCGAAACAACCTCTACGTGCTGTCCTCAGGAAGCTGGTGGGATCGGGACGGACGGTTCGCACTCTTCGAGGCGTCAAGGACATGCCAGCTCATGAGCACCGTGGACGTCCTGTACTATGCGTCCATTCCTGTATCATGGTGCTACCCCGACCTGCAAGAGTCTTGCATCAGCCAGATAGCCGCAGCCCAGCGCAACGACGGGTATGTCCCCCATGACCTGGGGCGTGGCAGGATCGACTACCCAAGCGACGGCACCACATCCCCTCCGCGATGGAAGGACCTCTGCCCCAAGTTCGTCCTGATGGTGTACCGTGACTGCCTCTGGTGGGGTGGAAAACGCCTACTTGACAGGATGTATAGCGCGGCCAAGCGCGCAATGCGCTGGGAGATGCGAACCGACGCCAACGGCGACGGCCTCCCCGACAACGAAGGCGCCGACCAGACCTTCGACAACTGGAGCTTTCACGGCACAAACTCCTACACGTCCAGCATCTACCTTGCTTCGCTCCTCGCCTGCGAACGGATGGCGGAGATCATGGCCGATACCCGGTTCGCGCATGAGTGCCGCGCCGCATTCGTCCGGGGGCAAGGGTCATTCGAAGCACAGCTGTGGAATGGCCGATTCTACTCGGCAACCGCGGCTGATCCGGCCTGCACTGTCGGCCAGCTCAATGGGCAATGGTACGCACACTTGCTGGGGCTGGGCTACATCGTCCCGCCACTTCATGTCGCGTCGGCAGTGCGCGCAATGCTTGACATCAACGGCTCAGCCTCCGAGTATGGAGCAGTCAACTCAGTCTTCCCGGACGGGCGTGCCGACAGGACCAACCCACACTCTGGGAATATATGGCCCGGCGAGGCGTATGCCCTGGCCTCGCTGGCAATATACGAAGGGTTTGTTGAGGACGGGTTGGATCTGGCGCGCAAAACGTGGTCCAACATCACCGACCACATCCAAAACCCGTGGGACCAGCCGGACGTGATCGATTCGCTCACCGGCGAGTACGGGTTCGGCGATCACTACATGCGCAACATGGGCATATGGGCGCTAGCCTTCGCGCTCGCGAAGCACGACTGCCACGCAGAACGGGCCCTTTGCGCCCTCTCGCAGTCGCGGCTGACATCAGTACAGGGGGTCATCCTCGGGCGAAAGGCCTTTTAACTGGTCTAGCTGAGATCGGTGTGGGCTACACCGGCTGGAGCTGGGATGTTGTCAATTATTACCGATACTTTCTGAGATACCCGCAATTTTTGAGTACATCGATTTCGGAGGACCGCCGAACCGCCTCCAAACTGCGAAAATCGGGGGGTATCCGACGAATCAGAGCACCGAACCAGACAATCGAGCTGACATAATATCCTATAATCTGGACCGATGTGGAAACAGCATGCAGACGATGGCCCGTATTGCCGCCTATCTACCGGATAATGGGCGATAGCTGGCCCCGAGAGCGCCCCTCGCAGCACCGATTCGCCCCCCTGGGCCCCCGGCCCAAATCGATGTACTCAAAAGTTGCGTTTTTCGCCGAAACTATTGTCAAGAAGTGACGGTATCTCTGGGCAGATACCCCCGGGGGTATATCGCCTTGTTGTAACGATTGCCTTTCCGACCCCGGGCCTACCCCCAACGCCTATCCCCGGGTCCCCTCCTGCCCCAGCCCCCGCTGGCCGCCTTCACTGTGATTCTGGCGGACCGAAGAGCAGCAATCGCCAGACGCAGACTCGGCGTACGCTCACGGCCCGCAGGCCTGGCGCCGCACGCAAAATCTCGGTAGAATGGTCGTATGGCGCCAGTGTCAACGCTAGCCCGATCCCACGGCCGGGCGCTAGCAGAGCACTGCACTTTGGATAGCAAGCGGACCGGAAATGGAGGAACTAGTTGTGGCAGCAACTGCTTGCGGTCGCCAGCGGCCCAGCCATCTTCGGGATGACCGAATCAACTATGCGATTTTCTTCGCGGACTCATTCGGCTACCCGCTGGCGTTCTCGCTCATATCGCCAACAACCATCATGCCGTTCCTCTTGACCAAGTTGAGCGCCTCCAACCTCGCAATCGGGATGCTGCCGGCGCTCGCGTCACTTGGGGCATTCCTGCCAGGCCTGCTATCTGCGGCTTACCTTCAGAAGATTCCGGTGAAGAAGCACATGTTGGTAGTATTCGGCATGGTAGAGCGAACCTTTGTACTCTCCATGGCAGCGGGGCTGATGCTGTGGGCAGTCAGCCGGCCGCATGTTGCTGTGATATGGATCCTCGCTTCCTGGACGATCATGAGCCTGGTCTCCGGGTTCATCCTCCCCGCTTTCCATTCCATGATGGCCAAGTGCATCCGACCCGAGGTGCGTGGGGGAATGATCGGCTGGAGCGGCGCCGCTGCCGGGATCGGAGGCGTATTCGCAGCTCAGGCCGCTGGCGTTGTTCTTTCGCACATGCCGTTTCCAGTCAATTACTCCATACTGTTCGTGGCGGCGTTCGTGATCCTCTCAGCCACGATACTGCCGTTCCTCCTTACTCGTGAGCCCGCTGACCAGACCCCAGAAGAGATCCGCTCCGTGGCACAGTACGTACGCGACGCGATGAAGACGGTGAAATCGAACAAGGGATACTCATTCGCCATATATGCGTTGTCGGTGATGTCATTCGCACTCATGGCCGTGACGTTCTACAGCACGCATGCAGTACGCAACCTGGGCGCCGGAGAGATAGAAGTAGCTCGCTTCGCTGCAATCACAGTCGGAGCGAGCGTCATCAGCTTCCCCGTGCTGGGCAGGATCGCCGACCGTCACGGCCACAAACGAGTCCTGCAGGTAGCAGCAATGGGTTTCGCTATTGCGGCCGCGCTTGCACTGGCATCGAACTCAGTAAGCGGCATCCGTGCAACGCTAGTGTTCGCAAGCCTGGGTTCCACTGGACTCGCGGTGAGCCAGAACGTGATATGGGCCGAATTCGCCCCATCACACGCCGACGTACCAATGTACACGGCGGTTTCACTGCTCTTCCTAATGCCATTCCGCGTAGTGGCCCCCCTCATGGCCGGATGGATAGCCGATGTGTGGGGCTTTCCCACCATGTTCTGGGCAGCCCTCACTGCGGGAGTCGCGGCCTTCGCTATCCTCTATACTGCGGTACCTGAGCCTCGCAGTATGCACTGCGCCGCAGTAGATACCTGATCTGCCCCGACCCCCCCATCCGCCTCCAAGGCCCTCCGCCAGAGATCCGCGCGCCCCTGCGCGGGCGGTCGTTCATTCGTCGGCGCCAGGCCGGGAGCTCCCCAAGACATGCTGCTACATCTCGCGCCTCCTGAATATCGCCTGCGCAATCAGCATGCCCGCGAAGTAGAGCAGCAGCGAGCCGCCGGCGAAAAGCACGGCATGGACCGGCTCGGGATCCATCATGGCCACGACGATAGGTTTCACCTTCGCAACCAAGCCCTGTGCGAGCAACGGCACTAGGTACACCGTTCCCACCACGACGATCAGGGCCGTACGCGCGGCGCTGGCTCCAAACCTGAAGAACACGACAAGCTCGATCGCTGCTATGGGCAATGTGGCACAGACCAGAAGCATGCCCGACATGATGGACACGGTATGTTCGCCCATGCCCGCTTGCATGATGATCGCCGCCAGAGCAGACGCCCCGACCCACAGCACGCCCACGAGTAACGGGGCCACGAACTTCGAGGCGACTATGGCGTCAGCCCTCATGGGAAGCGACCGGAGAAATGCGAGCGTCCGGTTCTTCTCCTCGAGCATCGCCGAGTTGAGCGCGAAGAAGGGTACCATCAGGCCGGAGTATGTGAACAGCAGAGGGACTGCGTAGTCCACCGTAGTCGGTGACGATCTCCCCACGGCCGCCAGCAGGGCGATGGCGCACAGCACAATCGCCGGGAACACAAGCTGTGACCGGTTGATGTAGAAGTCCTTCCATACAAGACCGAGCATATCAGTGGCCTCCCTTCGCGTATGTCCAGAGCAGATCCTCGATCGACGCCGTTGGGTTTGAGGCGCGGGCTCGCTCCAGCATTACCTCTCGCTCGTCGCTCGCTGCTACGCGCCCATTCACGATGAAGGTAATGTAGTCGGCCACCCGCTCAAGATCGGACGTGATGTGCGTAGAGAACAACACCGAACGGTCGCCGTCTGCAACAAACTCCAACAGGTCAGACAGAAGTTCGCGTCTGACGACAGGATCCAGGCCGCTTGTGGGTTCATCCAGGATCAGCAGCTCGGGGTGATGCGCCAGAGCCAGAGCCATCGCCAGTTTAGCCTTGGTGCCTTTGGACAAGGCTCCGATCTTCTTTCGCGGATCCACATCGTATCTTTGCAGCAACTCCCGGAATCTCGCCTCGTTCCAGGTCGGATATTGGCGCCCGACGAACTGAGCAGTCCAGTTCACCGTCATGTCAGAGTAGAACTCGTGGTTTTCGGGCACGTACCCGATCCTCCGCTTCAGCTCTATCTGATTCGCCGCCATCTGCTGCCCGAGCACTGCAATACGCCCGGAATCGGGCCGCGCTAGGTCCATTATCAGGCGAATGGTTGTCGTCTTCCCGGCGCCATTCGGACCCACAAGGCCCATTATGTAGCCGCGGGGAAGAACGAACGACACGTTGCGTAGCTCGAATCCCCGGTAGCTCTTGCATACGCCATCAAGCATCAGCACGTTTTCAGACACGCTTTTCACTCCCATCCAGTGCCTGTCGGAACAGGCGATTGATCTCCTCATCCACAAACTCAAGCTGCCTGGCCACGCGAACCCCCTCTTCCAAGTGCTCCATCACCACTTCCTTCTTGAGCTCGACGATGGTTTCCGGATCGAGGTCAGCTACAAACGTGCCCAAACCCGCTCTCGTTACTATCAGCCCTTCGGCCTCCAACTCCGAATACGCCCGCTTCGTGGTGATCACGCTAGCAATCAGCTGGCTTGCCAATTGCCTAATGGACGGAAGAGGATCACCGGCTTTCAACTCTCCCGTCAGCACCTTAGCCCTCACCTGATGCACGATCTGCTGGTACAGGGGAACCGGGTTATTCGCCGACACGGTGATGTCCATACCAAACCCCGCCACTGTGTATATTGTCTATATACACTATACTCACCTGTCGCCAGTATGTCAACATGGGTATTCCATGACGCGGGTGGTTCCATCACGCGGGTGGTCTCATCGCGCGGGTGGTCCCATCGAGTGTCCCACCGCGCCGGCCCGGCCCGCTCCACGCGGGGG
>DAOTAC010000029.1:0-12947 GCA_035382325.1 Bacillota bacterium
AACCCCGCCCCCGGAAGCCACACTACGGTGTTAAGCACGTTGAACATGGTGTGTGCATTGGCTATCTGCCGGGCAATGCCGCCCACAGGCGAAACGGCAGTGACAAGCCATGCAAAAGGAATGCGCAGGATCATGAAGATGATCGCGCCGAAAACGTTGAACAACAGGTGCACCATGGCTGTTCGTCTCGCCGTATGATTCGTGCCGATACTGGCCAACAGGGCCGTGATGCACGTTCCGATATTGTCGCCCAGCAGTATCGGTATGGCGACTTCGATGCTTATCAGGTCGGGCGACGCAATAGCTACCGCCAAAAGCATGCCTATCGTCGCCGCGCTGCTCTGGATTACCAGGGTCATCACAAGCCCCGTGAGCAGAGCCAGAACCGGACTGGACGCCAGGGTGCGCATGGCCTTTGCGAAGACCGCACTGCCTCTTAAGGGGGCCACAGCTGCAGACATCGTCGTGAGCCCGAGGAACAGAATCCCGAATCCGAGAATGACCTGACCCACGCTTCTCCACACTTTCCTGCGAGCGAGCATGATCATCCCGAACCCTATGCCTATTGCAGGATATGCGTAGTCGGCCAGGTTGAACGCGATCAGCTGGGCCGTGACCGTAGTGCCGATGTTAGCGCCCATTATGACGCCGACAGTCTGCCTGAGCGTCATTAGCCCGGCATTCACAAAGCTGACGAGCATGACGGTAGTGGCGCTGCTGCTCTGCATGACGGCGGTGACAACCGCCCCGACGATTACCCCCTTCAGGGGCGTAGATGTAAGCACTTCCAGAACATGCTTCATCTTCTCGCCCGCCGCGCGCCGCAGTCCATCGCCTGTCAAGGTCATGCCATACAGGAATAGGCCCAGCCCGCCTATCATCCCGAAGACCATAGCCGTAGTACCGCCCATGCTATCAGATCACCCCTGGACTTTGCTCACAAACAGCTGCACCAATCTAGGATCGAATTGTGTTCCGGCGTTACGCGTCAATTCCTCGCGGGCGGCATCTTTCGTCATCGCCGCTCTGTACACCCTCTCGCTGGTCATGGCGTCGTATGCATCGCACACAGCAAGAATGCGCCCCCAGAGCGATATATCTTTGCCCTTTCTGCCAAACGGGTATCCAGTTCCATCATACCTCTCGTGGTGATCGAGTATCGCCCGGTAATCGCGGTCGTTGTATATCTTGTCCATGCCTCGAATGAGTTCAGCGCCCCACCCGGGATGCTTCTTCACCTCGGCGAATTCGCTCTCGGTCAGTTCTCCGGGCTTGGTGAGTATCTCCTGGGGTATGTTTACTTTGCCCAGATCGTGCAACCTAGCGATATACGCTATCCTCTCAACATCACCCCTCGACAGGTTACAGGCCTCCGCAAGGTAGCTGGCGAGCTGTGCGACGCGTTCGGAATGTCCGGCGGTGTAATGGTCCTTGGAGTCGATGATCCGCGCCAGCGCACAATTGATCTGCTCAGCATTTTCCTTCTGAACCAGCGCGCGTTGGGTGTAGTTCTTGTTCGAGATGAAGAACAGCTCGGCTAAGGCGAAAGCCACAAGGCCTCCGTATTCGTACACGGCTGCGGCCATGAGGCCCATGACGATTGATGGCACCACTGAACTGACCGAGTTAAGCACTATCGATGGGTCAACCCGGAACCGGAACACGGGCTTTGAGAGTAGTATCTGGAAGTTGACGATAATACCCGAGACTATTACCCACACTAGACCTGACACGCCTGCAGCCGCCACAAACCGGAAGTTACCCAAAGCGATGTCCCGCCCGGGCCATATGGCGTGGAAGGCGAGCCAGGCGCATATCGCGCATAGCGCAGTGATCGCCCTGTTCAACACTAGCTTGAGCCCTGTCAGATATGGAGAGTTGTTCTCACGGATTATCCTGAACTCCTGGATGCTAATACCGCCCAGCATCGCAAGGATCGCCGAAGTGCCTGCATCGTACTTGATAATGCATGCCATCATCACCGGAAGCATCATCACAACTACGGTTGTGCGCAGAACGATAACTGACAGCGATGATGCCCAGAGCAGCGAAACGAATACGACGGCCGACGCAAGTGGAACCTCCCAACGAATCGTATATGCGACGGCCAGAGCGGCAGCTGAGATTATGGCCAGCGCATATGCATCGTGTAGTACGTGTCGGTCACGTGGCACCCATTCTCCCTCCCATCCCCGTACGGGTTGCAAGGCCCGATCCGGCGCCCAAAAAAGACCCGTCGCAGCGGGTTAAGGTCGCTCATGAAACGCGCGCGGGTTACCCGCGATTACCTGACCAGGCAGGTGTCGGCGAAAGCCACGACCGACATCAGCAGGGTCATTAAGGCCGCTACGAACCCGGCCAAAGCGAACTTCTTCATACGCTTCACCTCCCCATGTTGTTGCGCTACTCGGGAGGCTCAGCTCATCTTCCGCTCTCATCTCGTCCACTGCGACGGGAACAATCACGCTGTGTTTCCCTAAGCTATCCTGCGCTATCCCGGCTCGTCGTCACTCTGCCATCGCCAGGCGCTGCAGTTGCCGGTTGAGCGCCTGCAAGACCGAGCGCGCTACGGATGTAGGCACGTCGTCTTTTCTGTAGGCCGCACCTATGTACCTGGTTCGCTGGCCAGTGGATACGCAAGTGACAGTAATCTCAGAAACCACCCGGTCGCCCGATAGCTCACAGCTGGCCTGAAGACGGTACCCACCGCCCATCATGGACTCCAGCGCATCCACTGTGGCAATCTTGACTATGTCGCATATGCAGTCACCATCGGAGCATCCCGATGCTTTGCCTACGTGCGACTGCCCCATGTAATCAAGATGGATCTCTGCAGTCACAGTGCGGGACGGGCCATACTCCAGAGAAATCCTGCTGAGCACAGGCCTGGACCCGGAGCATCGCCCCACGTCTTCCTCGGCCGCGCTCACCTGCGCTATGCTTACTTTGCGGTAGTCGACTCGCTCGCCCACATCCAGCAGGTAGATGGTCTCGATATCCTTCTTCATACGCTTGATCTCGTCCTGATCGAGATGCCCGGAGACCATCACGTGGATCTCATCGCCCTCTGCTCCCTGTACGATTCTGGCCCGGGCCACCCCGGGTAGCTGACACAGGTGCTCTTCGGCTCGGGAGAGCTTGGCTTCGCGCTCACCGCCCATCACCACACCTCCGATCATCCACGCTAAGCGCTGCGAAGCATTCCGAAAGACAATTCTACTCACCATCGCGAATCCCTTCAAATGTGTCGGATGCGTAAGGTATAATTGATGTTACTTACGCCACAATCGGAGAGATGCCGCTTATGTCAACAGACTCAAGTTCAAGAAAAAGATCGGTAGCCGCCCTGGTTTTCACGACTACCATGTGGGGCCTGTCTTTCATCAGCACGAAAGTGCTGCTTAGGCATATGGCCCCCGTTCAGGTTGCGTTTCTTCGCCATGCGATAGCGTCAGTGGCTACGTGGATCGCCGTGGCGGTCGCACGGCCCGATATCAGGGTCGCGCTGCGCGACCTGCCTTCTATGCTGACTGCAGCCATCGTGGGAATACCTATCTACTACTACTTTGAGAATACTGGGTTGCTGTATCTATCGGCCGCCACTGCTTCCATTATTACTGCATCCACTCCGGCCATGACTGCAGCAATGGAGAGCATCTTCTACCGCAGGCGTCTTCCCATCGCCGGATGGGCCGGCATACTTGTCTCGGCAGGGGGAGTAGCTCTGGTTGTGCAGTCGGGCGCCGCACAGGCCGCCGCTGCGAGCGTTGCAGGCAGAAGCGACTTCCTGCTCGGAGCGGCGATGCTTCTGGTGTCGGCATTTGCGTGGTCGCTGTACACCATTTTCAACAGGCCGAACGTTGCGTCCTACGGGTCCCTGACCACAAACGCGTATCAGATCACTTTCGCGACAGCAGTGTTGTATGTGGCCACACTACGAAACGGCATTCCATGGCGCGAGGCATTGTCCAGTCCCCAGGTTCTGCTCAACTTGGGCTATCTGGGCATCTTCTGTTCGGCTATCGGATACCTGCTGTACCTGTTTGCATTGCGGTCTCTGGGGCCAACGGTGGTATCGGCATTCATTAACCTGGTGCCTGTGTTCGGCGTAGCAGGAAGCGCGCTCATCCTCGGGGAGCGGGTGACGTTGGTCCAGCTCGTGGGGGGAGCCATAGTCGTACTGGGAATATTCGCAGTTGAACGAATGCAGGGAGGGGCGTAATGAGGAGATATACATTGCTCGCATGCGACATAGACGGCACGCTGCTCAGAAGCGACGGTACTGCCAGCTCGCGCACTTTGAAGGCACTGCGCCTTGCCGAAACATCCGGAGCCATGGTAATCATAGCCACAGGACGAAGGATTGCGTCGACCACGCCCATCGCACGCCGACTGGGCATACACTCCCCGTGTGTCGCTCATTGCGGCGCGGTGGTCTATGATCCGTCGAACGAGTCTATCCTGATGGCCAGACAGATACCGAGACAGATCGCGCTTCGGGCATGTCGCCTTGCCGGCAGTGTAGGCGCCGACGTGGCGGTGCACGAATCCGTATACTCCGGCAGGTCCATATTCGTGACTACATCGAAGGAGCTTGAGGAAGCGGCAGAGCATTGGCCATTCATGACCCCCTACTACAGGCTTGTGGACGGTTTCGAGCAGGCGTGCCTCGCCGACCCGGTGCAGCTGTGCCTCATGGCTGACGCCGATATCATCCCAGGGCTGAAACGCCGATTGGCATGCGATATGCCGGAGACGCTCTCGATCGTAGACTACGGGATCGTGGAAAACGGCAAGCACATGCTGGACATATTCGCCCACGGAGTTGACAAAGCCGTGGGACTCACCTTCGTTGCCGACCTGTACGGCATCGGCAAGCCGGAGACTGTCGGTTTTGGGGACTCGGTGAACGATATCGAGTTGATATGCCATGCAGGGCTGGGGGTCGCGATGGGCAACGCGCCCGACGACATCCGCCGCATAGCTGACCTAGTGGCGCCGTCAAATGACGACGATGGAGTGGCCGCCGTAATAGAGGAGCTCGCAGCCGCCGGCCTGCTCGGGCGCGGCGCGGTGCCAAGCTGCATAAAGCATGCTAGTTCGCGACTGCATTGACAGGTTCATATAGGTCTTCTGAGACTAGCAGGCGCTGGCGACCCCCTTCTGGCGCCTCGGTTTCGGCCCACACCCTTACCCGGTACCCGGGCGCACCGGCGCTGGCAACGGCGTCGGCCCCTGGCAGCGGCGGGGACTTGGCCCTGCCGGTGGGATCAGGGGGCGCCGCAGGCCTCGGTGCAATCACCTCAATGACCTCGGTGTACAGCCTCACATCCGGCACAGCGCTCTGGCCCTCAATCCATACGCTCACGCTATCTGCTCCAATCCGAGCCCGCACAGTCACCGGAGTCGCCCACACATTCACCCAACGAAGATCGGCCGCCCCGAAGGACACGGTGGCATCCAGCCCGGCAGGGAGATAAGGCACAGGTCGCGAGTGTGGCCGCCGCTCAGTAATCTCCATACCCGCAAGGAGTGCGGCATTATAGAGAGTTGAAGACAGCTGGCATATGCCGCCTGCAATGCCGGGCTCGCTCCGACCGTCCCGAATGACTCTGGCCGGACCGTAGCCAAGTTCGCTGCTGCGTTCGCCCACGACTTCGTTAAACGAGAACTCCTGCCCCGGCCCTACCACAGTCCCATTGAGCTTCTCCGCAGCGATCGATATGTTATCGTTGCGGCCTCGCTGGTCCGGATCGAGCTGAGTTGTGCATCGACCGATCACGTAAAGATCGTTTGCATCAGCCGAACCCGCGTTCTCCTTCGATAGAAAGTGAGCAGCAGGCGCATGGGCGCTCTGCCCCTGGAAGCCGAGGCCAGGCGCAAGCCTCAGTCCAGCCATGACGGCGACCACTATCGCCGCCATGACTATCCCAACTATGCAGCGTCTGCATCGCCCAGCAAGCACCTGCCCTCACCTCACATGACAAGACAGTGACTATTTCGAACGCCTTACCACTATGGACGAGCTGTTCCCGCGAGCACGTAGCCCAGGATAGTACATGGACCATGCCTCGGTAGGCATGACTCTGTACGAGCCAGGTCTTTCCGGCACCAGTACGTATTCAAATGCCTGGGTCTTTCCGGCTGGAATGCGAGTCGCGAATACCACCATCTTGCTGTCGCGAGCCTCGCTCCTGTCGTACCAGTAGTACCAAGAGTAGGCGTCCACAGGTTCCTCGGATATCTCAAACCCCGACGGGAGCGGGTCTTCAAATGCCATATACTCCAGGTCGGTCAAGGCGCGCACAGTCACACGCACAAGCACCTCCTCGCAGACGCCGACCTCGCAGTTGATCGGGGTCACAGAGTACTTCTGCCCCTTTGGAGCCGAAGCGTTCCGATCGATCCGGAAGTACTCACGAGTTATCACAGCGCAGTCGCCGCCGGCTTCTACGCGGTCCTTGGGAGCGTACCACGTTGCCCGCGCCGAGTAGAGTACTGCGCCACCCTGCGCCTTTACTGAGATCTGGTTACGGCCCGGCATGATGAGGTTTGGATCGAGTGTAATCGAAGCCGACATCGATGCCGCTTCCGACTCCGACTCCGTACTGCCGACACCCCCCAGGGTCAGACTAGCCGTTTCCTTCCCGTTCACGCTGACCACGGCCTTCCGCTCAGCGAAAACATCATCGCCCGCCTGGATCATGTACTCAACCAATGCGAGCACAGCCGCAGCCGATTCGCGGGTGGAACGCCACTGCGACCCGGTTCGCGCTGCAGCTAGATGACGGGCGGCCTCCGGCACCAGCTGGCTGGTAGGATCCACCCTAAGCAGCGCCATCATCGCCCACGCCGTGCTCTCGGCAGTCTCATTCCGCCACCAGTGCGCCGTATCCTGAGTCCGCCAGTATGCCTGCCCCGAATCGCGCGTAGCCACGGCGCTCAGCCGCTGGGCCCCGGCGGCGGCCATGCTTTCCTGGCCCGCGCAGGACGCCGCAAGGGTGATATGCGCGGTAGTCAGCGGGTCGGCAACTGAGCTCAAGGCCTGCAACTGCCTGCCGAACCGGACGAATTCGTTGAGCGATTCGCCCTTCAGTCGGCCGTACTCCGCCAAGACGAACGAAGCGAATGCATATTCCCTGGCATTGGACATTTTGGCGCGCGTCGGCGATTGGGCGAGATAGTCGAGAGCCCTGTCGATCACGGAAGCGCTTACGTCAAACCCTGCTTCCTTGGCTCTACCCAGTCCAAAAAGGACGTACGAGGTCATCCACGTATCGCTCTGGTCGAATTCCCACCACCCGAATCCGCCGTCATGATGCTGGTACTTGTATAGCCTGGCAAGCCCTGAATCGACCATCCGGGCAAGCTCCGTCTGGCTGCGCGGAAGAGCCAAGCCAAGACGCGTGAACGCCCGATGGGCAACGACGTCCGGCATGAAAGCACTCATCGTCTGCTCTACACATCCGTAAGGGTAGTTCACAAGGAACTCCAGGGCCTGCTGGACGACGCCAGCGTAACCCGGCGATACCTCCAGCTGCACACGGGTAGCGCCCCGGAGCGCGTCTTCAGGCAGCTCGAATTCGAGCGTCGCGCCGGATTCGTCGGCAGGGCGCGTTTCGCCCGCCCACACACGCTCAGCATGATCGCCAAACGGCAGCACAGGCACGGTCATCTCCACCGCGTCCCTCAGGAACCAGCTTCTCGCGGCTAGTGACAGTGTCACTTTCCCAACCGTGCGAGGCTCGATCTCCCACTCCACTGAAGCCTGACCGTGAGCCGGGACTGTGACGTACTGCTTCGCACGCCCAGCCACATCGGCGCCGTCGGCCCGGAGCGTTACCGACACCCTTCGCGCTCGGTTGGTATCGTTGTGAACCACGCCGGCCACCATCGCCTTATCGCCCAGGGTGTAGTGTCTGGGAAGCCCGAGCCTCGCCGAGAGAGGCATGGTGACGACCACCTTCTGCTGCGCCTGCCCGACCATGGTTGAACGCGCGTGCGCTCTAACCGTAGCCCTCCACGTGGTTAGCGAGTCCGGCATTGTAACACGCAGAACCGCGTGACCGTTGGCATCAGTCACCACCGACGGGAACCACGCAGCGGTGTCGGGGAAGTACTTCCGGGCACTCTCAGCCCCGCCTTCCTTGTCGGCGCCGCCGTAGTAGGTCACAGGAAACGAGTTCTCGGTGCTGACAGACCTCTCGCGACGTCCGTGGAAGAACCTGCCGATGTCGGGCGTGGTATCAGGCCGAACAGCGTATATGGACTCGTCCACCAGGGCAAAGGATATCTCGGCCTGCACCGCGTCTCCCTGAGCGTTCTTGGTCTTCACAAGGTACGTGGCCACCTCACCGGGCCGATAGGATGCCTTGTTCGGCTGTATCTCCACGATTAGGGCAGTCTCGGGCGTCTCAACCGCGATCTCCCGCGAGGCAGCCTGCATCACACGGGACGCGACTGCCGTGGCGGTGACGTACGTGTTTGGCGCGTATTCCTCCACGATAGGCAATTCCACCGTGGCCGATCCGTTCTCCAGTCGTACCACGCGCACGTAACGGATTTCGCGATCCTCCACAGTAAGCAGCACAGAAGAGACATCGGCAGGCGCAGTGATCAGGGCCCTGGCGGTCTCCCCTACTTTATAGCTGGGCTTGTCGCATACTACCGCTACATCGCTGCGCCACGCAGCCGCAAGTTGCCCTGCCGTGCCCGAGACCCAGACGTGGGTCTCGGCCACTATGCTGTTCCCCCGCTCGTCCACAGCCTTCGCCGCGAGCACGTAATCGCCCGCCTCGGTTGCCGTGAGCTCCACCATGGCATCGCCGGAAGACGAAGTCTCCACCGCGCGCGTCGCCACCGGCTTGTCGGTGTATCCTGTCTTGTCGTAAGTCCTCTTCATCATGACGAGCTCGAGTTTCCGGCCCACGGACGAGCCGTCCAGTGCCACAGTCTTGACGCGGACCTGGAAACGGTCTCCCGGACTTACGAGGTATGCGGACGTCGATACACGCATATCGAATGAGCCCATAGCCACCAGGGCCGAGTTCCTGCCCGAAGCTCGCTTGTTGGTGGCGTCAATCACGTCCACGGCCATAATGTACTTGTAGTTGCGTCCGTCGGCACGAGGCGCCTCAAAGGAGATGAGGGCCCGACCCTGAGAGTCGGTACTCGCCTCGCCCGACATGACGAAATCTTCGTAATAGTCGCCGTAACCGTCGTAGTCGCCGTAGTCGTCGTAACCGTATTCGCCATCCGCGCCCGACGCCGCCGCAGCGAACGACCCAATGCGCTGGCGATAGACCCTGTATTCGACTTGGGCATTCGCCACCGGCGCGCCGAAGTAGTAACTGGCTTCGCATATGGCTTGCAGTGTGTCGCCGGCGATGTACCTGTCACGGGAGAACTTAACATCCACCGACCACTCGGGCTTGCGGTACTCCGCGACACTAAAGCTCGACCAGTGCTGCTCGCCGCCGATGGTGGCGACTACAGAGTAGACGCCGAGCGGCGGTTCGCTACCCAGGGTGAACTCGCCATAGAAAGAGCCCCAGTCGTTCGTAGTGAGTTCCTGCTTTGACAGAAGGTTGTCGCGGGGATCGCGGATCTCGACCTTCACGGCCTGCCCCGCGGGAATGGTGTAGCCCGGATCGCTCATGGTCCTGGCTATTCCCTTGAAGTAGACGGTGTTGTCGGGCCGGTAGATCGGCCGGTCGGTATAGACGTAAACCTTCTGCTGCCGCGCGTCGAACCAGAAGGATGAATAGAGCACAGCAAACTCATCGCCCCGCCCACCTGTCACCATGGCCGATGCGGCGGGCTGCGACAGCGGACTGGAGAAAAGACCCGAATCATCGGTCACGCCTGTCACCGTGCGAGACGCGGCGGTTGCCGAGGCAAGCTGGTCATCGCCGCCAATCCCCATCAGCGCAACTTGCACAGGTACGCCTGCGGCAGGTTCGCCGGTCCTGAGATCGACTGCGTAGACTAGCAGGCGACCCGCAGACTGCTTGGATATCAGGCCGATACCGCTGACAGTGAACCACACCGTGTCCTGCTGTCTGAGCTGCTTCGACCGAGTGACAGCCAAGTATGCGCCCGGGGGCAGCGGATCCAGCTTCACTGATGCCTCCAGATTGCCTCCGGGATTGGGGATCCTCACACTCACTGTGCGCACAAGCGACCTCCCGGGCAGGCGAGCGGGGTTCATGCTCCACATAGCGTCCGGGCCGGATTCGGAGAAATGGCGCGCACCGTCAAACCGGTATATGTCCAGGTAGAGTTGGCTGACGCCCCTTCCCCTCACTCCAAGCTCAGCCTGTTCACCCGGCAGGTAAGTCCGAGCCGTGGCAAATAGCCACGCATAGGCTTGCCGGGCGGCCATTGCAGGCTCCGCGGCAAGCAGGCATGCCGCCATCAGCAGAACGACCGCAATGCATGGAACGATGATCCGCGCCAGGCGGTTGTTTGTGCCCACGTGAAATACCCCCTCAATAGCCCGAGGCCGCTGCTCAAGCTGAGCGAACCTCCGAACTTGACCGTCTGGAACCTATACATCTCATACGGCATACGAGCGTCTATACCTGCCTCCGAAAGGGCCCAGCTCACCTGTTTCGCATAAGTGAGTGCCTCCCCCGGAAGTATCACGCCCGACCTTTCCCCGGCGCGTACGAATACCCCGTAGGACCTGGGATCCCAGGCTATCCCCGGCGACACCCTCTCGAGGCGGCCCACGACTGACACAGCGTAGCTGCATCCGGCCAATTCCCGCGCTTCCAATGGCGGTCGCCTCAAGTCGCGCGCTGCCGCGGCCGCCGCAAAGTGGGATATCTCCTGAGTCAAGTTGGGAAAATGCGCCCATATAGATCCGACGCATGCGCGCACGGCATTGTTCCTGATAATCGTAACGAAGACCCCGGCAGAACGCCGGTAGAGGATGCCGGACACACAGTCGGGGACGCCCGACACGCTGATGATGTCCCGAGCTACCGGCAATGGGTCGCCCCGGACAGAAGCCTCGGTGAAGCGCCTGGCGAGGTCCAGGATGACGCGTTCCATCTGTTCGCGGTCAGCGCCGCGCAGTTCGGCCAGAACATCGCCGTAGGCATCGAGTGCTCCGGCGCGGGGTTCAGCGTCGCGGGCAGGCTCACTCAGCTCGGCCTCCGCCTTGCCCTGACCCTGACCCCGACCCTCGCCCTCGGCCTCGGCCTCGCGTTGACCGTCCTCGAATCGCGGCGAGAACACACTCACCTGCCCGCCAGCCCGGGCCATGAGCACAATTCCCGCCGCGATCACGACGATCAAGAAAATGGTCACGACCGGCCCGCCGTTACGCAATGTGGATCCAGCCTCCCCGGTTCGCCATCTAGTGTTTTTACATTCTACAGCACGACCGGGGAATCCTACACAGCAGAGAAGACCATATCAAGGCGTTCACTCCGTGCACTGCCCATTTGCGCCATGCATCGCCTTGGCTGTGTCGTCATATCCATTTCGCCCTTGACGGGGAAGCGGGTGGCCCTCCGGGTCGTCCACGTGAACGCTTTCAGGATCCACGTGAACCAGCACGCCGCGAACACTCGGGCACTCCAGCCTTATCGTTCTCTCAACTTCCATCGCTATCTCGTGGCCCATCACTACGGAGATCGAAGGATCCACCCCTATGCGCAGATCCACGTAGGAATCGCCTCCGTACTTGCGCGTGACGACCGAATGGACATCACACACTCCTTCGACGCCGGCTGCAGTTGCCCGTACAGCATTGACGGTTTCAGGATCGGTCTGTGCGTCCATTAGCTCATCAGATGATGCGCGGATTATCCGAATCCCCATCCAGATGATCATCACGGCTACTACGAATCCTGCTATCGGATCCAGTATGGGCATGCCAAGACGTCCTCCCAGTATTCCCGCAAAGGTGCCCACCGAGGAAAGCGCATCCGACCTATGATGTAGGGCTTCGGCCATGAGAGCGCTGCTCCTGATCCGCCTGGCAGTGGTCGCTGCAATCTGGTACATGGTCTCCTTAATTACGATAGACGCTACTGCGGCTATCAGTGCGATCAGCCCGGGCCGAGCGAAGTCACGGGCGATGATCTTTCGCACAGCCTCTATTGCTATGCCCGAACCGGCAACGATCAGGATCGCTCCTACCAATTTGGCTGCCACCGGCTCAGCCTTTCCGTGACCGTATGGATGATCCTCGTCCGCCGGGCGCTTCGATATTCTGAAGCTTACGATAACCCCGAAAGTGGCCAGCATATCGGAGGCCGAGTGGGCAGCATCGGCCACCATGGCAGAGCTACGACCGACGATACCCGCGACCAGTTTGAAGGCGACCAGTGCGAGATTAGCCGCCATGCTGCGCCACGATACTGACTCGCCCGCGCTGAACCTATCATCACGGGTGTCCTCGCCAGACATGTATGCATCCTCCCCCAAATCCTGTTTGCGAAATGACGAAACGGCACCCGCGGGACCTGTGGATGGATCGCAGTCCCGCGAGCGCCGCATGTATCGGACACCCGCTGCCCCTTTGGGCCCGATGCCCCACCTACAAAGGTGCAGGCATCTGCTCTGAGCAGATCTCATCATGCACGATGGGAGTGCTCGGTACCGGGGTTACGTTCATCATGTATGCTATCCCATCGCGTCGGGAGCGTCAAGGCTCACTCGAGTCAAGGCGGCACCCTCTCCCGGGTCCCGGTCCCGGGGGTGCGTGTACGGATTGTGGCTTTCGGAGTCGCAGATCCCCCGCATTCAGGCGTGTGGTATCGCCAAGGCACAGCGGAGGCAGTTGGAGTCGCGCCAAGGACCAGGGATAGACCCAGGGGTAGGCCCAGGGACAGGCCCGCGGGTAGGCCCAGCAATGGGCCCAGGGGTGAACCCGGGGATCCGGGGGCGTGCTGAGGCAGGGAAAGATGACTGCTGTGGCTCAGGGATATACC
>DAOTAC010000030.1:0-12780 GCA_035382325.1 Bacillota bacterium
GACCGTTTCGTTCCGGGAGGCTTACGGGATAACGGTCGACGAGATCGTGGAGAGCCTGATAAACACCATGCCTCCACAGGTTCACCTGGTCCTATCTACTCGGGAGCGGCCTTCCTTCGGGTCGCTGGCCAGGTGGAGGGTGAGGGGCGAGGCGCTCGAGATAACTGAGAAGGATCTGGCCTTCACTTCGTCCGAAATATCCGGCCTGTTTTCCGGGCCCTACCAGCACGAGCTCACTGCAGCGCAGGTAAAGGTGGTTCTGGAGCGGACTGAAGGCTGGATTATAGCGCTCGAGATGGTCTGGCATGCATTGCGCGAAGGATTGTCGCTCCCGGAGTTATTCATCCGCACGCCATCTTCGCTTGAGAGTGTTTTCGACTACCTGGCCCATGAGGTGCTGGGCAAGCAGGAGCCGTACGTGACGGACTTCCTGCTGGACGTGTCGGCCCTCTCGGAGCTGGACCCGGATGTGTGCGGGTACGTGTCGGGAAGGGACGATAGTGAATCGATACTGTCACGGCTTTCAACGGCAGGCCTGTTCGTGTACGCCACTGACGCGGGAGAAGGGACTTTCAGATTCCACAATCTCCTGCGCACGTTCCTGAGGCGACAAGCCAGGCGGGACCGTATGCGCTGGGCGGAGTGCAACCGCAAGGCTGCGGCCTACTACGGCGACCGAGGCCAGGACACAAGGGTGGTCGATCATCTGCTTGCTGCGGGTGAATACGATGGAGCCGCCCGCGAGCTCATCAGGCTCGCACCGGAGCTTGTACAGAGTGGTAGATTCGAGGCGCTGGCTTACTGGGTGGGGGAAATGCCGGGCGCGGTGTTGGAATTTTACCCTGACTTGTTGCTGCGCAGGGCCGATGTGTACAGGCTGTCGAGCAATTACCGTGATGCTCTGGCGTGGTACAGCATGGCCGATGATATCTTCGCCGATCGTTCAGATGCTGCCGGACGGAGCCGGGCGCTAAAGGGCAAGGCCATGGTCTATCTGGACACTGTGGAGCCGGCCATGAGCGATTCGCTGCTTTCCGAGGCGCTGCTGCTGCTTCCGGAGGAGGAGCGATTGGAGCGGGCCACTTTGCTCAGGATGATGGCTGAGAGCAAGACTAACCAGGGGCAGATGCAGGAGGCGCTGAAGCTTGTTCGTGAGGCAGAGCAGCTGATCAGCGCGGCTATGGAGGACGAGCTGGATATCCGTGTGCACCTGCGCACCGGCAGGCTGGGGGCTGCGCTTGCATCGCTGCAGCGCCGTGCGGGTGAGGAGCAACAAGGCCGTGCAGCTCAGGGCCGTTCGCAGCAGGGGCTGGCGGCTGATCAGGCCTGCGCCGAGGAACGGGGACGGCCCGCCCGTTCACACCGCGAGACTCAGCTCCTTCTGTCGCTGGTTTACTCACTGATCGGCGAGGGTGAGAAAGCTCGCACGTGTGCAGAGGCTGCAATACAACTCGGGCGCGATCTGAAATCCCCGTTTGTGGAGGCTGTGGGCTACATGCGCCTGGGGCATGCGTGCCACATCTCCCCGTCCGCCAGTGGTGCTGCCGCCGAGGCCTGCTATAGGCGGGCGCTCGAGATGTGCGATGAGATCAAAGTGGCGCGCGGTCGTGCCGAACCGCTTATGGGGCTGGCATTGGTACACGCCATGTCCAATGACCTTGCCCGTGCCGAAAAGGAAGCAGCGGAGGCCCTGGAGATATGCCGGTCGGCCGGCGATGAGTGGCTCGCCGGGTTTGTTCAGATTGCCATGGGCGCCGGCATGGCGTATACCGGGCATGATGCGGGCGCGGCTTCCTGGTTGGCTGAAGCCAGGGAGACTTTTGCGCGGGTAGGCGACGAGTACTGTGCCGCCGTGTGTGACCTGTGGTTGGCCGTGCTCGCGCTGCGCCGCCACGATTCGAAGACGCTCCGCCGCATTCTCGACGGGCTGTTCAGATCTATTCGAACGCACAGCTACGAGTTTCTCTTCACCAAGCGCACGTTGTTCGGCCCCGCCGATTTGGGTGTCCTGGCTCCTCTGCTCGTAGAGGCGGTTCGCCTGGGGATCGACCGCGAGCATGTGGCCTG
Source organism: Bacillota bacterium (assembly GCA_035382325.1). Classification (GTDB taxonomy): domain Bacteria; phylum Bacillota; class DTU025; order DTU025; family DTU025; genus UBA5389. The sequence goes on from DAOTAC010000030.1 coordinate 2,068, forward strand.
GCTTCATTCGGCCACGGGGCTTCCGTCTGTCGAATATCACCCAGGCTACACTCTGCATGTGCGCACATTGGGCCGTTTCGTGCTATACAGAGGCACTGAGGAAGTGTCGAACCGCGAGTGGCAGCGGGAGAAGGCGCGCAGCCTATTTCAGCTGCTCGTCGTGAACCGCAAGCGGTATCTACACAAAGACCAGATCCTCGACGCGCTCTGGCCGGGGCTGGATTCGGATGCAGCATCCAGTCATTTCAAGGTGGTCTTCAACGCTATGCTCAATGTGATCGAGCCGGGCAGACCGCCGCGGCTCAACTCCTTCCTGATAAACCGCGAGGGACCTCTGTACGGGCTCAACCCTCTGTCCGGCGCCTGGGTTGACGCGGACGAGTTCGAGAGCCTTGTGGCCAAGGCCGGCAAGCTGGCACCCTTCGATCCGCAGGGAGCGTGCGACTTGTACAGAAGCGCAATCAGCCTGTACCGCGGCGACTTTCTGCAGGAGTGTCTGTACGAAGACTGGGCCATAGTGGAGCGTGAGCGCCTGCTGGCCGTGTATCTGCGTGCAGCGCAGAGCTTTGCCGAATTGCTCTACGGCGGGCACGAAATCGAGGAATGCATAGATGTGTGTGAATCCATTCTCACACGCGACATGTGCTGGGAGGAAGCCTATCGCCTCTTGATGCTGTGCTACCTTGAGCGCGGCAATAGGTCTATGGCGTTGCGCGCCTACGAGCGATGTGAAGCAGCACTCCAGTCGGAGATGGGGGTGAACCCGAGCCGCGACACCGCAGCTGTCCTGGAACGCGTCAGGCTATCAACCACCTAACCACAACCAGCAACCCACAACCCGCGATTTGTAACTCGTCTGTAACCCGCGAGTTACCTTCATGTAACGCCCTCACAGTATTGTCAGAGTAGCCCGCATAGTCCCCGATAGCATCATGAGCCATGAGCCACAAACCGTGAGCCATAGACCGTGAGTCATAACGATGATTGACCGCATTATCGGCCATCATGAACGACGACCCATACTAAGGAGGTACCAATTCTGATGCGACTGAAAGATAAGGTAGCTATAATAACCGGTTCCGGTCGCGGGCTGGGCAGGGAAGCAGCGACCCTGTTCGCGCAGGAAGGCGCGAGGGTAGTTGTGTGCGACATTAACGAGCAGGCTGCGGCCGATACTGCGAAGGCCATTTCGGATGCTGGTGGAGCAGCCATATGGGTAAGGGTTGACGTTACTGATCCCGAAAGTGTTCGAGTGATGGTGGACCGTGCAATGGAGAGGTTTGGCCGGATAGACATCCTGGTCAATAACGCCGGGATCACGGCAGATGCCATGCTGGTGAAGATGACTGACGACCAGTGGGATCGCGTCATCAACGTTAACCTCAAAGGCGTGTTCAACTGCACTCGCGCGGTGGCGCCCACAATGATCCAACAGGGTTCGGGCAAGATCATCAGCACCGCATCTGTTGTCGGAATACACGGAAACTTCGGGCAGTCGAACTACATAGCCACCAAGGCCGGCATCATAGGAATGACAAAAGGATGGGCCAAGGAACTAGGGCGTAAGGGCATCAACGTAAACGCGGTCGCCCCAGGATTCACCATGACCGAGATGATGTCAACGGTGCCGGAGAAAGTGCTGACCACAATAAGGGAGAAGACGCCATTGGGCAGGCTGGGCGAACCCAAGGACATCGCTTACGCCTATCTGTATCTGGCATCTGAGGAGTCCAACTTCGTGAACGGCGCGGTGCTGCAGGTCGATGGAGGGTTGGTCCTGTAGGGCAAGGAGGGATAGCATTGGACCTGAGGGAAGTGTATCGCCGCAAGCTGATATCGATCGAGGAGGCCGTTGGGAAGATAGAGTCCGGCCAGTCCATCGTGGTCGCGATGTGCGCGGCCGAACCCCCAGGGCTCCTCGGCGCCATTTCGTCTCGCAAAGACGAACTGAGCGACGTGACTATCATGTCTTGCCTACTCATGAGGGACTATGATTTCCTGAGGCCCGAGATGCGCGGGCATTTCCTCAACGAGGCATGGTACTACGGACCGCATTCGTACAGGGCGCACTCAGGCGGCACTGTCACGTTCTTACCTAACCACCTGCACGAGTGTGGCCTCAAGAAGAAGGAGCTCGACCCTCCCGATGTGTTCTGGGGCACCGCCACACCGCCCGACAAGAACGGCTACATGTCTTTGTCACTCAGCCTAACCTACGAAAAGCCGATGATCCAGGCGGCCAAGATGGTCGTGCTGGAGATCAACGAGAACCTCCCACGCACGCTGGGCGATACCCATATTCATATCTCGCAAGTGGACTATGTGGTGGAAAACACCGTGCCGCTTGTGGAAACGCAACCTATCGAGCCTTCGGACGTGGAGATGGAAATCGGCAGGAATGTGGCTTCGCTGATCGAGGATGGGAGCACATTGCAGCTTGGAATCGGAGGCATTCCCAACGCGGTTACGGCCTGCCTTATGGACAAGAATGACCTGGGCATTCACACGGAGATGATCACCGACGGTATGGTGGACCTGTTCAACGCGGGAGCGGTGACGGGCAGGCGGAAGACGCTTTGGCCGGAGAAGATGGTCGGCTGTTTCGCGCTTGGCACCAACAAGCTATATGACTTCATCGACGACAACCTGGGAGTGGAGCTGCACGGTGGGCATGTGACCAATGACCCGTGGAACATCGGACGCAACTACAAAATGGTAAGCCTCAACACCACTTTGCAGGTGGATCTCACAGGCCAGGCGAACTCCGAAACCCTCGGGACTAGGCAGTACAGTGGCGGAGGCGGCGCTTTGAATACGTGCATGGGTGCGCAGATGTCGCCAGGGGGAAAGTCCATACTGGCACTCAGGGCGACGGCCAAGGGCGGCACGGTATCTACGATAGTGCCGTGCTTCAAAGACGGGCAGTCGGTCACCATCCCCAGAGCTGATATCGACTACGTGGTGACTGAATATGGCATAGCTCATCTCAAGTCGATGAATGTGCGCAAACGTGTGGATTCCCTGATCGCCATCGCACACCCCGACTTCCGCGAATGGCTCAGGTCGGAGGCAAAGGCACTTCAATACATCTTCTAGGATGGAGGCAGTCCTGATGGAGCGTTACGCACGAGTCATTGGAACAGGCCAGTATGTACCCGAAATCGAGGTCACTAATGACGAAATCGCTGCCAGAGTCGACAAGGCGACCCCAGGGCTCGGCGCAGTGGTATACAAGTTCGAGCAGAACTCCGGCATCCGGCGGCGCTTCTACGCCCCGAGAGAGTGGGCCACGTCTGACCTTGCGGTGCGGGCCGCACAGGCTGCGCTGGATGATGCCGGGCTGAAGCCCGAAGACATCGACCTGATCATCCTGGGCACCGACAGCCCCGACTACATCACTCCTGCCACGTCCGTTGTGGTCCAGCACAAGCTGGGCGCCGCAAATGCCGGCACTTACGATGTGGGCTGCGCGTGCGCGTCCTTCCCCACTGCCATGGCGGCAGGCGCCGGCCACTTGGCCACCAACAAGTGGATCAAGAACGTGCTGGTCATCGGGGCCTACATGATGAGCAAGCTTGCCGATGCCGCCGACCTGATGTCGTTCTTCTATGGCGACGGGGCAGGGGCCGCCGTGCTCACCGCCGGCGATAGGCCCGGATTCATAACATCGTCATTCCTCGCAGACGGCGCTTACTACAAAGCATGGGGCATCTACTCCAGTGGAACCGCCGAGCCCGCTACCTGCGAGTCAGTCGAGGCAGGGCGAACCAAGGTCCGCCTGATGGATAAGTACCCTGCCGAGGTGAACCACGAAGGCTGGCCCAAGCTTGCGCGTCTGCTCGCGCAGCGCGGAGGATTCACCCTAGACGAGGTGGACCAGTTCATATTCACCCAGGTGAACCAGGGTTCGGTCGGAATAGTAATGGAAACGCTCGGGCAGCCCGTCGAGAAGGCTCACTGCATTATGGGCAATGTCGGATATACGGGCTCGGCCTGCATACCCATGGCTCTCGACGATGCGATGAAGAAAGGCAAGATCAGGCCGAATGACCTGGTAGTGCTGATCGGATCGGGAGTGGGCTATAACCAGGCGGGGGTGGCTTTCAGAATGTAGCGACACCGATGGGTGTTGCTCGTAGAGAAGAATGTGAAGCAGAACCTGAAGATAGCTTCCGATGCGTATGTCTTGGAAAACCGCAGGGTAGCTCTGGAGGGGACGGGTCCATCAGTGTTGAATGATTCTCATGTATGTAGGGTCTATCTTGGAGTATGGGCCCGGCATATTGCCAAATCTGTAAGAACATTTCGAAATCGTGGAGGTAGAGAAGCATGAGGGAAGCTGTCATCGTCTCTGCTGTGAGAACCGCTATCGGCACTTTCAGCGGCACTCTCGCGAACACATCGGCGTCTGAGCTTGGCGCCACAGTCATCCGAGCCGCGCTGGAGCGGGCCAAGGTGGAGCCCGGGGCTGTCGACGAGGTACTTATGGGCTGCATCCTCCAGGCTGGCCAGGGCCAGAACCCTGCGCGCCAGGCCGCGCTCAAGGCCGGGTTGCCGATTGAGGTACCCTGCACAACCATTAACAAGGTATGTGGATCCGGGCTGAAGTCTGTGGCGCTGGCTGCCCAGTCGATTATCGCGGGGGACGCCGAGATTGTGGTCGCGGGCGGGACCGAAAACATGAACCTCGCTCCGTACATGCTCGACAAGGCCCGGACGGGATACCGCATGGGCCACGGCCAGCTGATCGACTCGATGATCCACGACGGCCTCTGGTGCATCTTCGGCGACACACACATGGGCATCACTGCGGAGAACCTGGCCGAGCAGTACAGCATTTCCCGGGCGGAGCAGGACGAGTTTGCCGCGGCAAGCCAGGCTAAGGCAGCGGCGGCCATCGAGTCCGGCAGGTTTGCCGACGAGATCGTCCCGGTGTTGATTCCCCAGCGCAAGGGCGACCCGATCAAGTTTGACAAGGATGAGCACGTCAGGCCGGGCACGACGGTCGAGTCCCTCGCGAAACTAAAGCCCGCCTTCAAAAAGGATGGGACGGTTACTGCGGGCAACGCGTCCGGCATCAATGATGGCGCTGCAGCGGTAGTAGTCATGTCGGCTGATCGGGCGAAAGCAATGGGTCTGGCACCGATCGCGAAGGTTAGAGCGTATGCAGCCGCCGGTGTGGATCCGAGCGTGATGGGGATCGGCCCTGTGCCCGCCACGCGAAGGGCGCTGGCTAAGGCGGGTCTGACGGTGGAGGACATTGACCTGATCGAGGCCAATGAGGCGTTCGCGTCACAGTCGCTGGCCGTAGGGCGCGACCTGGGCTGGGATCCCGCGAAAGTCAACGTGAACGGCGGGGCGATTGCTCTGGGCCATCCGATCGGGGCCAGCGGAGCGAGGATCCTCGTCACCTTGCTGCACGAGATGGAGAAGAGGGACGTCAAGTGTGGACTGGCCACTCTATGCATCGGCGGCGGCATGGGCATAGCCATGATTGTCGAGAGATAGACCATTGAGCCTGCCGGGGCTGGCCGGCGCTCTGCCCACTCGGAGCGTCGGCCAATCCCGCGGGCCGAGACTTGGGAAGCCTGGGACCCTTGGGATATGAGAGAGCGCGGAGGATTTGATGTATGGCTCGGGAGACTGTGATCGCGTCGTTCATAATGAGGTTTGTCAAACCCGGGGCCGCGGCTGCGACTGCCGGCGCAGGGCCGGGTGCTGGAGAAGCTACCGGCTCGGCGGCGGGCGGATCCGGCTCGCATGCGGGCGTGCGGATAGCGGTGCGGCATGTTCAGAGTGGATATGAGCGGCGTTTCGTGAATTTGGATGATGCGATGGACTTCATCCGCGAAGAGATCCGCCTGCTCGAGCAGGACTAGGGGGTGGGGATGTGTTCGGCCAGCAGGTTGTGAGCGGGCTCTCTGCAGGGTGCCTGTATGCCCTGGCGGCGCTGGGACTTGTGTTGATATACAGGACCATGGACATCGTCAATTTCGCCCACGGCGAGATGGCCATGGTGTCCACCTTCATGGCGCATACGTTCCTGGTCAGACTGGGATTCTCATATACTCTCGCAGCGCTTGGCGCACTAATATTCGCCTTCATATTCGGGATGGCCGTAGAGCGAATCTTCCTCAGGCCGATCCAGGGTGGCCCCCTCATCAGCCTGATGATCATGACGCTCGGCCTGTTCATGGTGTTAAACGGCGCAGCCGGATGGGTATGGGGCTTTGACCCAGTGAGCTTCCCCCGGGCCGTTTCAGGCCGCCCCATCTGGATCGGGGATCTGATCATCACGCGCGACAGCATTCTGGTGCTTGCCGTGACCATAGCCATGGCGCTCGCGCTCTACCTGGTGCTCAGATTCACCATGGCGGGGATCGCGATCAGGGCCACGTCTCAGAACTCGCGTGCCGCCAGGCTCATGGGAGTGCCGGTGCCGAAGGTGTATGCGCTTACCTGGGGCATCAGCGCAGTGCTGGGGGCTGTTGCAGGCATCCTCATAGCTCCTACCACCTTCCTTAGTCCCAGCATGATGGCTGAAGTGCAGATGAAAGCCTTCACTGCGGCGGTTCTGGGGGGCTTTTCGAGCCTGCCGGGGGCTGTGGTGGGAGGACTGCTGCTTGGGGTGCTGGAGAACCTCGTGGCAGGCTATGTCTCCACTGAGCTTAAGAGCACGTTCGCCTTCGCGCTCATCGTAGTGGTGTTGTTCATCAGGCCAAGTGGGCTATTGGGGACGCCCCCGAAAAGGAAGGTGTGACGCGGCGCGATGGAACGCAAAACCAACAACGTGCTTAACGGTAACGAAGGACTGCTGCGGCGCATCGCCGGTACTCCGCTGGGCGCGAGGCTCCTACTGGCGGCGGTGCTTATCGTGCTCCCCATTATCACGGCGGCGCTGGGCCGGTCGTATGTGGTGTACCTCTATAGCCTGGTGATGGTGTATGTCATCGTGACGCTGGGCCTGAACATACTGACCGGCTACACCGGTCAGATCTCCATAGGGCATGCCGGGTTCATGGCGGTAGCCGCCTATACGTCGGCCATTCTGACAGGAAGGTTCGGAGTGCCGTTTATACTGGCTTTGATCGCCGCATCGCTGCTGGCTGCAGTGCTCGGGTTGGGCCTGGGAGTGCCTGCGCTAAGGCTGCACGGCCACTACCTGGCCATTGCGACGCTGGGGTTCGGGGTGGCAGTGGGCCAGCTGTCGGCATCGTGGGACAAGCTGACAGGGGGCTACCAGGGGATGAAGGCTCCAGTCGCAACTATCCTGGGGTTTCGGTTCGACACGGACCTGAAGTACTACTACCTGGTGCTGGCGTTAACGTGGCTACTTGTGGAAGGTGCCCAGAACATGCTGCGGAGCAGGCCCGGGAGGGCGCTCATGGCGGTGCGCGACAGCGAAGTGGCAGCGCAGGCCATGGGTATAAACCTGGCCAAGTACAAGGTGACTGCGTTTGCGGTGAGCGCGTTTTACGCCGGGGTGGCAGGAGTTCTGCACGCCCATCTCACCAGGTATGTCAGCCCGTACGACTTCAACATGGGTGTGTCGATGACACTGCTTTCAGCGATCGTGGTGGGCGGATTGGGCAGCGTGCCCGGCTCGATTCTGGGGGCGATATTCATGACCATTCTGCCTCACATATTCAGCCGGGTGAAGAACTTGCCCTTGATCCTGGCCGGGCTGTCGCTGATCCTGGTCGTGCTGTTCCTGCCGTACGGTCTGGTGAGCCTGCCGTGGAAGATCAAGAGCGCTGCTTTAGGAGCGCGGGCGAGGAGGGCGACCAAGAGTGGCAATGCTTGAGCTTCAAGGCGTGACGGTCAGATTCGGCGGCCTGGTGGCGGTCAACTCGCTCAGCTTCGGTGTGGAGGAAGGCACGATCCACGGTCTTATCGGGCCCAACGGCGCCGGCAAGAGCACGGTGTTCAACGTCGTGTCGCGTTTCATACGGCAGGACGCGGGCGAAATCCGCTTCAAAGGCCAGGCTCTCGATTGCGAACCGCACGAGGTTGTGATGCGGGGAATCGGGCGTACGTTCCAGAACGTAGAGCTCTTCCGTGGGCAGACGGTATTGGACAACGTGATGATCGGACTGCACACCGCGGGCAAGACCGACGTTCTGGGCGGGGCGCTACAGACACCGCACGTCAGGCAGGAGGAAGCGGCGCTGGCGGAACGCGCGTATGACACCCTCGGGTTTCTGGGGATCGCCGAGTACGCCGGAAGGAGAGCGTATGGCCTGCCGTACGGTGTGCAGAAGCTGATAGAGCTGGCGAGGGCACTGGCGCTTCGGCCCAGCCTGATTCTGCTCGACGAGCCGGTAGCCGGGATGAACCCTACTGAGCGCTTGGAACTTGCCAGGGTGATTAGGCAGACCAGGTCCGAGTTCGGCATGACTGTGCTTTTGGTGGAGCACGATATGTCTTTTGTGATGAACCTGTGCGACAGGATCACTGTGATGAACTTTGGCAGCAAGATTGCGGAGGGCGCTCCGTCTGAAGTGCAGCAAGACCCGCAGGTCATCCAGGCCTACCTGGGAGAGGAGGAGCAAGATGCTGCAGCTAGATAGCATTGACGTCTCCTACGGCCCAGTGCGCGCGTTGAGCGGGGTCTCTATGGAGGTTCCAGAAGGTGACATCGTGGCACTGCTGGGCTCGAACGGAGCGGGCAAGTCAACCACACTGCGCGCAATCTCCGGGATCGTGCGCCTGACAAGTGGGGCGATAGTCTTCGCTGGCCAGCGCATCGACGCGCTGTCACCGGAGCGCATTGTCTCCATGGGCGTGGTGCAGGCGCCTGAGGGGCGCCAAGTCTTTCCGGAGTTGTCGGTAAGGGAGAACCTGCTCATCGGCACGTATTCGCGTCGCGACAGAAGGCGAGTGCCGGACGACTTCAACCGGGTTTACATGCATTTCCCGATTCTCAAAGAACGACAGACGCAGGCTGCGGGTACGCTCAGCGGCGGAGAGCAGCAGATGCTGGCTATTGGGCGCGCGCTCATGGCCAATCCCAAGCTGTTGTTGCTTGACGAGCCGTCGCTGGGCCTGGCGCCGCTCGTCACGAAGCAGATATTTGAGATCATCAGGGCTCTCAACAGAGAAGGAACGACCATTCTACTAGTAGAGCAGAATGCCCGCCTAGCCCTGGCGGTATCGAAGTATGCATACATACTCGAAACCGGCCGTGTGGCGCTGGCGGGGAAGAGCGAGGACTTGCTTGCGACTGAGGAGGTGAAGCGCTCTTATCTAGGGGCCGGCCATGCGGCCAGATAGGCACGTGCATCGGCGGCAATCGGCGGAATATGCGGGTGATTTGGGCTTGCTGGTTTCGCGACGAATGATAGAGCAGGAGGCTAGAGTATGAAGAAGATTTTGGCATTGCTTTGTGTGGCCATGTTGGCGGTCATGATGGCGGTCGGCGCGACTGCCGCCGCAGCTCCTGGCATAACCGACAACCAGGTTTTGATCGGGGCATTTCAGGACCAGTCCGGCGCGGCCGCGGTAGTGGGTATCAACATGCGCAAGGGCATGGAAGCCTACTTCAACTGGGTTAACGCGCAGGGCGGCGTGAATGGACGCAAGATCAAGTTCATCGTCGAGGACGACGGTTTCCAGGCGGCCCGTGCTATAGCAGCCACCAAGAAGCTGGTTGAGCAGGACAAGGTGTTCGCGCTCGTCGGCACGCTGGGCACGCCCGGCGTAGCGGCCACGATCGATTACATAATGGAGAAGCAGATTCCCTCGATATACCAGGGCAGCGGTATCAGTGCCCTGGCGTTCCCGCCCAAGAAGTACATCTTCCCAGTTCAGCCCAACTTCATCAGCGAGGGTCGAATCGTGGCCACGTACGTAGTGGAGAACCTCAAGATGAAGAGGGTTGCGCTTGCGTGTGAGCAGACCGACATCGGCACCGAGGGTCTGCGCGGCGTGCGGGAGCAGCTGGCGACGTACAAGATGGACCCGGTGGAGGTCGTCAACTTCGGGGCGGCCGATGTTGATTTCAGCTCGCAGATTCTCAAGCTCATGAAGGCCAAGCCGGACGCTGTGATAATCTACTCCACTTTGAAGCCTGCGGCCGGATTCCTGAAGCAGGCTAAGGTAATGGGGCTCGAGGCTCAGTTCCTGACGACATACGTCAACGCCGATCCCATCCAGATGCCAACGCTCGCCGGCGATGCCTGCGTCGGCCTGATCGCTCCGGGATGGGTGCCTGTGCTCGGGAATGACGTGGATTCAGTGAAGTATCTCGAGATCTACCAGGCCACCTATCCGAAGGAAATGCCCAGCGCATTTGCGGCCGCCGGGTTCATCGCCGGTGAGGTGTTCTGCGAAGGCCTGAGGCGCGCCGGCAAGAACCCCACGCGCGAGAGCCTGATAGCTGCGATGGAGAGCATGCGCGACTGGGACGGCATCATGGCCAAGGGTATCTCCTACACTCCGGAATTCCGATCGGGCAAGGCGTCCATGTACTTCATGAGGTTCGCGAAGCCCAAGTTCGAGGAAGGCTCGGTAGAAGTGATATCCGACTGGGTCAAGCTGAAGATATGAGGTTGAGCTCAAAGCGTTAGGCTATATGTCAAAGCGAGGCCGGGCGAATCGCCCGGCCTTCAACATTGTAGGATCGGTCCCGGCAGATCCGGGCTCATAATCCGGCCCGACTCCCCGGCTTGACTGCCGGAAGCTTGCCATCGCGGCATAGAGGGCATCGGTCCG
>DAOTAC010000031.1:0-12610 GCA_035382325.1 Bacillota bacterium
CCGAGACCAGCAAGACTTGATCGTCGTCATCATACCCGTACGCCACCCCGAACTCCCCGGTGTCGACCCCCCAAAGTATGGCTCCGACTCCCCGGTCGATTGACTCTCGGATTCGGTGAATCGTGTGCCGACGCGCGGCGTCGTATGTGGGCGTGCCCGGTTCGGCCATGTTGGGCTCAGCGAAAACTCCGATCCTGGCCATGGCTTGCTGATGCTCCGACATCCAGTCATACACCGTCACCGACGATGGGCAACATTCCTCGTGCACGATGAAGTGAAAACCGATACCTGTCATTCCCATCATCTGGCTCATACTGAGGTCGATCATGCCGGCTGCTTTCAGCACGCCGTGGGCTGCCCCAACATAAGAAGTCCATGAAGGAGTGAGGCGAGCGCCTGTCGAGTTTCTCATCCCCGGAGCACCTCCGCGAAGCGATTTTGATGTGTGCGACACATTGAGTGTAGCAGGGGCGGTGCGACATGGGATGTCATACTGTGCTGATTCGCTGTCGCTCGCGGGGCGGTCGCAGTTTGCCTCAGCGAGCTCATCGGCTGCCGCAAGCAAGCGCCGGCGGAGCCAGGCTGGGCTCTGAACTCGAAACGCTATGCCCGCGGAGAGCAGGGCAGACAGGAACGCGCTGGCGTCGGGGAACGTGAAAACTAGGCTACCGTCATCATCTGCGGATCCGAAATATGGCTCTAGTCCCGCAGGCAGGCGCCCATGCAGACTTCCTACGGGCACAAGCCGAGCGGTGTACGGAATGGGCTGGGGAAGATGGAGCGCTCGGTCGTGCCCGTCGCTCGAGGCAGCCTCAGTCGGCTCGTCAGTGACCGCAGCTTCTCCAAGACGGCGAAGGACATTGGCCATCTCGGCGTACCTGGCTCCGAACCGGCCTTCCGAGACGAACGCCAGTCGGGCGATGTCGCTGTACTGCGACGCCAGAGCCGCGAGGGTAGCACCCTCCCTGGCCGTCACTACCAGGCTCGGCAGGGCGAATGTGTCCTCGATGTACCGGTAGCCTCGGCGCGAGGCGCAATACTCAAGCGGAGCTCCCAGCGAGTCGCGCATGTACTCAATATCGCGTTGTGCCTGCCGGTGTGAGATCTCAAAGCGTTCCGCCAATGACCTGGCGCTTGGATATCTGCCTGTCCTGACGTGGGCATCAAACCACTGAATGCGGTGAATAGACGGCATCTGAGGCTCCCCCAAACGAGTAGTTCGGCGACGAGTTCGACTTCCGGCGCCGGCAATCCTGCATAAGCCGCTGCCGGAACGGCAATGGCAGCTTCCTCCCTTGATGATGAAGGCCTAAGTGGATGACGGGATCGCCCGATGGGATGCTTCGCTCCCGGCACGGCTGACTCTGAGACCTGCCGGACTGCCTGGCCTTTTGTCACGTGTTCGAAAACGCGACACCCAGATTGTCCCACTCCCCCCTTGGCCCGCCGCTACGCTTTTCCTGGCTACGCTTTCCTGCTGCCGGGCTCCGCTTCGCTTCGTCTATGCCCGAAACCGCGAGTACCCATGGGGATGGGCTCATTTCGCAGTGTAGCGTCCAATCCGTGCAATGCTATCAGCAATGTCCTCTAGGTAGGGGCGAACATCACGTGAGCGAATCATAGTAGCGGCACCCTTTCCTCCATGACGCGCTCGCGGATGATGGGGTGCAGGCTATTCGGGGTCACTACATCAACATCAACGCCAAGCGCATCCCTAAGTTCTCGTTCTAGGCGAACCAGATCAAAGAGCGATCTCCCGTGCTCAAACTCAACAAGAACATCAAGGTCGCTTTCGCGATCTGCGTCACCACGCGCGTACGAACCGAAGATGCAGACACTCATTGCTCCATGCTTCCGGGCAATGCGGATGAGTTCCTTAGCATGCTCATTCGAGAGGTGCATTTCGACCAACCTCCACAACGTGTCGGTTCGTTTTCTCAGCTCGTCACTATTCTACCACATGCTGGGCTCGGCCCGCATCACTTCCCAGGGGGCCTTCCCAGGACCCAGGCCCGTGAGGACAGACTGTTACGTACGTACAGAAGGAATGCCCGAGCGCTATGTTGAACAAAGAAGATTGGCAGAAGCCTGGCCCGATCTGGGAGGGCGGGGCGATCATTTACAGGGAGGAGATGCCTGTGACTACGAGACGAGCAAGATACCTCTGGACTATCCTGGCGGTGTCTGTGGCTTTGTCGGTCTGCGCATTGGGGCCTGCTCGGGCCATGGCGGCGAGCCCTGCCGAGCGCGATACTTGCGGCATTATCGCATTCCTCACGGATTGGGGCACTCGCGATTTCTACGTGGGGGCCGCCAAGGGCGTGGCTTATTCGGTATTCCCGGAGGCACGCCTCGCGGATATCACCCACGAGATCGAGCCGTACAACATCATGGAAGGTGCGGTTACCCTGCTCCTTGCGGCCAGGGAGTTCCCGTCCGGCACAGTATTCGTGGCGGTCGTGGACCCTGGGGTGGGCACTGAGAGGCGCCCCATAGCTGTCCGGACGGCAGACGGCAGGTTCTTCATCGGCCCGGACAACGGGATATTCACCATGGTCATGCAGGAGTTCGGAGTCGAGGAGGTTCGAACCATAACCAACCGAGCGTTCATGCGCCCCGGGCCCACATCGTACTCTTTCCATGGGCGCGACATCTTCACGCCCACGGCCGCCAACCTGGCGGCGGGCCGCAAGTTTGCGGAGGTTGGACCCGTGGCGGATGAGCTGATCCTGCTCGACATCAAGGCGGCGCGCGTTGAGAACGGAAAGGCATACGGAGAGATCGTGCTGGTTGACCAGTACGGGAACCTGCAGGCCAACATCGGTCGTGACCTCCTGGCTGAGCTGGGGCTGACATATGGAGACACAGCCCTGGTGACTGTGGGCGGTAAGACGATTCCCAGCAAGTTCGTGAATACATACGGCGATGTTCCTGAAGGCGACCACCTTATCTTCATCGCCAGTACGGACTGGGTGGAGATCTCTATCAACATGGATGACGCCAAGGCGGCCTTTGGGGCACAGATCGGGTCTCCTGTCGTGATTGAGAAGGCCAGGTAAACGTGTGCGCAATGTGGGCCGGGCAGGGTCTGAGGGAGTGGCTATATGCGAGTTGCTGATTTGAAACAGTGTCATCTGGAAGAAGCTTGTGAACTCTTTGCTGCCACTTATCGCTATCAACGTGAAGCGGTACCCATACTTGACGGTAGTAACGCGAGTACGGAAAGAGTACTGCCCATGCTGAAATGGTGTCTAGAAAAGCACCCCGGTGTAGCAGTGTTTGGCAGCGGCAAGATGATTGCTTACATGACGGGGTTTTACATCGACGAGTTTCTGGGGGTCCACAAAGGAGCCTTGTGTCCGGAATGGGCACATGCGTCGACGAACCAGGAATCCTTCGAAACCCACCGCCTGATGTATCAGGCGTTAGGGCAGAAATGGGTCGACGACGGATGCCTCACTCATGCTGTCTATTTCCTGAACTATGCCCGCGAGGCACAGGACGCTTTCGTCTGGAATGGCTTTGGGAGCATATGTGTCGATGCCGTTCGCGCTGTTGAGCCCATAGATGTGAGGGCGCCGGAGGGAATCCGGATCACCGCGATACGGGAAGAAGACATACCGGTCTGGCTACCTCTCGTAGATGGACACAATCGGCATGTGGCCAAATCGCCTGCGTTCAAACCATACCTCGAGCCCGAAAGCCCGGCTGAACTTGGCAATACGTTGAGGCAGCCGGGGAATCTTGCATGGATGGCATGGCACGGCGGCGAAGCCGTGGGGTACATGAAGGTAGCACCGGTCGAGGATGGAACCGCCTGGATAGTCAATGGAGAGAAGAAATTCGCCGTGAACGGCGCCTACGTGAAGCCTGAATACAGGAGCATGGGTATTGCCAAGTCGTTGCTCTCAGCCGTCATGGAATGGGCACTCGGAGAAGGATTTGTACGGTGCTCAGTGGAATTCGAGGCAACGAATGTAGAGGCATGCCGGTTCTGGCTGAAGCATTTCGAGCCCGTATGCAGGTCTATGGTGCGGCGGCTGGACGAGAGGATATTGCGCACACTCTGAGGAGGAGCTGTACGGAGAGGCTGTACAGAAGACGAGGGGCGGGATAGACCCGCCCCTTCACTGGTCTCCAAGAAGAACGAGACAGCTTGAAGAAGCCCGTCACTTGGGCCACATCAGAACAGAACCCACCTGCCGGGAGTCGATCCTCTGCACTGTGGCCGAGCCCTTAGCTACGAGCAGGTCCATACCGTAGGCGCCGACGAGGAAGCCTTCGATCGTAGAACCGTCGAGCATCAGCAGGCGTACGGGAATGCCCTGTGCTGCGTCGGCGTCTGGGGAGACCACTACTGATCCCGGCATCGATGACGCCACTTCGTCGGCGGTCAGCGCTCGGCTATAGATACGCACCTCGCGTATGGCTCCGGGCAGGTTATGGCGCTCGTCATTGTCCACATATGCGCCTATGGCGAGTACGCCCTGGTCAGGCTGGCAAATGACGCCGTGCTGGTCTTTGGACTCTGCCGCGAGCCGGCCATCCACATAGAGCCTCATCGTTGTTCCGTCGTACACCCCTACCACGTGGTACCACTTGCCTATCTCGTAAGGGCCGTCAGCCTTCATGTACGTCAGGTATGAAGGATAGGGGTCTGTCACTTTGCGATCTCCGAGCGAGGCCAGGCCGAACATGAACCGACCGTCGAGACAGCCCAGCATCCAGCCGCGTTCGTAGCTTCCATTGTCTTGTATGAAGCTCGCGAGGCCGGCCCAGTTCGCCGACTCTGAGACCATTGCCCAGGCTTCGACGGTGATGGCGCTCGATGGCAAAGCAAGACCGCTAGTCGCTCCTGAGTAGATGACGAAATGGTTTGAAGAACCGTCCATCCGGTACCACTTGCCGTCGGGTCCGTCGATCCAGTCCATAGGGCCATCGGTCTTGCCGGGCAGGCCGTGAAGTGCGATCAGTGTATTGCTCGACACGTGAGACGGGTCAAGAATCCATTGCATCCAGAGCCCCTGTGGAGCGGCCCCACAGGTTCCACAGGCGCCTACTACTACCAGGAGTGCGACTGCCAGCGCGACTTGTCTCCGAGACATAGGGCTACACCTCCAATTGCGGACTGAACCGGCGGAGCGGACGGGCAGTCTATCTGCCCACCTGGATCTGATCGATAGCCACGGCGGCAGGCCCGCCTTCCGCGCGAGGGTGCGAGAATACCTGCAGATACACCGGTGTCCCTTCGCTGATCCAGCCCATATCGATTACTGCGGGGCTATCCATGCCCGACACCTGGAGCGCCACCTTGCCAGGGTACACCTTGAGCCCGACCCACTCAGGCGCTTTCACAGGTTTGATCGGAAGGAGGCCGTCGCTTCCGTACTTCTCGGGGCCCTGGGTGTTGATGAACACGACGGAACCCTCGCCCTCGTCAGTCGCGCTGACGACATGCACCCACACGGTCTGAAGGACCCACACATCGTTGTGCCAGCTAGAGGCGAGTGTGACCACAAATCCCGTTGTGAGCGCTGGATCGGTCTTGATCAGTATCAAGCCTGGCTGCGCTGCAAACGATCGGTCAACAGTGAATATGGGCTGCTTGGACTGGATGCCGGTCTTTCCCCACGAGTTGCCCTGGGGCACGTTGACGATGAGTTTCCCTGACTCGAATCTGGCGAACCTTCCTAAGTCGCCTCCTACCACAGCGACAGGATCCCACCGATTGCCCAGACCGTTCTGGAAGTCCTCCATTATATCCGGTTGAACGATAGCAAACGGTGGCCCGTAAGGTGATGCTACGGGTGTGGCGGATGTGCCGGAGAACGTGATCGACTTGATCTCGTCAGTGTCGTATGTGACCATAGAGCCGTTGTTGAAGACTATCGTCATTGGGGCGCCGCAGGCTATGGAGAGAGGAAAGGACGCGAGCGTTATTGCCAGAGTGCACAGAGCAAGAATCCGCTTCATGAAATCGCCTCCTCAAATTGGCTTACGCCTGACGAGACTGATGAGCGATGATTCTGCAAATCCGCGCCCTTTCCTTCGATCCCCATGACCGCTGTGTCAGAAAATCTCGGGCTACCGCTGATCGGGCAGTATTCGACCTACTGCTTTCCAGTGACGGAGCACCCGTCGAACTGGACATACGGAAGCCTGATGTCGGCTATCTCGACACTCTCGCGCGATACGCCGGTCACCTGCCGGAGCAGGTCATAGATATTTCCGGCGATCATCGCTTCCCGGACGGGGCAGACGATCTTGCCCGCCTCGACGTAGTAGCCGCCCTTGACCACGCCGGAGAAATCCCCGCTCACCTCGTCCAGGTTTCCAGAGAACCTGTTCACGATGAGCCCCTTGGAGCATGCGGCCATCATCTCGTCGAGTGAACGTTCGCCAGGGGCGATAGCGAAGTTGGTCGGAGCGATAGACGGCGTATTCTGATCGGTCCCTGCGGCGCGTCCGTTCGAGGCGACGCCGTCCTTTCGGGCGGTGTAGCAGTTGTAGAGATAGTGATTGAGCACGCCGTCTTTTACGAGCTCTAGTCGGCGCGCCGGTACCCCCTCCCTGTCGAAGGCGGTTGAGCTCGCGCCTCCGGGAATCGACGGGTCATCGATTACAGAGAGTAGCGGCGACAGAACCTGTGCCCCAAGCATCCCTTTCCACTTGGACCGGCCGGTCTGGACATTCTCTGCATCAGACGAGAACGTGATAGGGGAGACGATCAAGTCCATTCCTGCGTAGGGAGCGATGATCACAGCGCCCCTAAAACTGGGTATGGTCGTCGCCCCTAAAGTGGCGACGACCTTTTCGCCCAAGCGTCGGCCTAGAGCGGCTGGATCCATGCCGGACATCCGGCTCGACGCGCCGACTTCCATGTCGAAGGATGACACGGTTTCGCCATCGCGGGCGAACGCCATGGCCTGACATACGAATAAGCTGCGCTTCTCGGAGAGGCGGACTCCCCGGGAGCTTACGATGGCTTTCTCCGAGACCTCTATGGTGTACATCGCTGAATCCAGAGTCACTCTCGGGTCGGCGCCGCGTGCCGCTTCCAGCATGAGACGGCCTTGATCCAGCGCGTCTCGGAGGGTAAGCTCCTCAGCGGACTGATCATAGATGCCGAGAACTGGCTTAGCGGGCGCGGGCTCGGGGAGGGAGTGGTTTGCGTCCTCGGGCGACGCATGGGCTATGGCGATGGCGGCGGAAAGGGCATTCTCTAGCGACTCGGGCGTGAGAAGGTTGGTAGCCGCGAAACCCAGCCTAGCGCCGTTCGATCCGCCGAGCAGCACTCGTATCCCCACTCCCTCGTACGTGTCGCCCTTGGGAACCTGGAGGTCGTTCTTCTCGAACATGGCCTCAAGCTTCCTGACTTTTCTGTAGAACACTTCCGCATCGGCTGCGCCTTGGGCCAGAGCGCGCCGGACTAGATCGTCGCACAGATCGAGATGCATCGAACCATTCGCTCCTCTACTCATGTCGTCCTCCAACAGTGACCCGGCAGCGCAGGTAAGGGCCTCCGGAGTCGACCTTGGCCGGCTGCCACTTACCACAATGGCCTGCGCCAAGGCTGCAAACGAAGTCTGACGAGACCGCGTCTACGCTCTGCAGCACTTCGAAGGCCTGCCCTGAGATGGTTATGCCCTTGACCAGCTCTCCGAGCTTGCCGTGGTTGATAACGTAGCCTTCGGCCACTCCGAACATGAACTCGGCTGTGGAGTCAGCTTGCCCGCCGCCGGTGCCCATTTCTCGGAGAAGCAGGCCGTCGTCGATGCCCGCGATCATCTGATCCAGATTGTCTGTCCCCGGCAGTATGCATGTGTTTGTCATGCGGATCAGGGGCTCGTCACCGTACGTGAAGGCACGAGCATTGCCGTGCGGTTCGGCCCCGAAGGTTTGGGCCGACTCGCGGCTGTGCAGGTAGTCGCGGAGAATGCCGCGGTCTATGATGACGGTGCGCTGGCCCAGAACACCTTCGTCGTCTGCGAGAACCATGCCGGCGGCCCCTGCCATAGTGCCATCGTCTACCATGGTGATCATATCGGACGCGACCTTCTGGCCGATCTTGCCCTGCACTACCGACCCGGCCTGGACGAAGTCGGCTTCCACTGTATGCCCTATGGCCTCGTGCGAAAGCACCCCCACAAGCATGGGGTCGAGGATCACGGTGTACTGGCCGCCCCGGACGTAGCCTGCGCCGAGTTTGCGCACGGCCAGATCTGCGGCGTCGTTGGTCGCTTTGTCCAGACTGGTCTTGTCCAACAGGTCCTTCCATGAGCCTGTGACGCCCCAGCTCTTGATGGCCATCTCAAGCTGGTCGCCCCTGCCGGCGGTGGCTATGACGTGGAAACTGGGCTTGTTGTCGAGAATGTGGGCGGCCGCCCCGTCGCTGGTGACTATGTACTTCTCATCCTCATACTGCAGGTATCTCACTGAGCTTGCCACAATCAGGGACGAGCGCTCGCGAACACGCTTCTCGGCGGCCATGACTGCCTGGATCTTCTCCCCGATACTGGGTTCGCCCGCTGAGTCATAGTAGACGAACTCTCCCTGGGCGAGCTTCGCCGGGGCGAGGACAGCCTTTTCGCGGCGCAGCTCGGCGCCTATTTGTGCTGCCTCCACCGCCTCGGAAATGGCCTTTCGCAGGCCGCCCGGCGTCACGTCGGTGGTGGAGACGAATCCCCAGCACCCGTCCATGAGGCACCTGACTCCGGCGCCTGCGAGCGTGCGTCGCTCCACCCGGGCCAGTCTGCCGTTTTTGGCCTCAATGGACGTCTGTTCACGCTTGTGATACCGTATCTCCGCGTATCCGGCGGCTCCCGAAACTGCCGCCTTAAGCAGATCGAGCATTCCATCACCTTCCCTGTCGGACTTTGCCATAGCATTCATGATCCGATATTCGCGTTTGGTGTGCGTTCACCTTCCAGATGCGTCTTCCGGCAAGGTCCTGGGGCATGCTGCATCCCTGTTCAGATCTGAACAGGTTTTCCGCGCTACCTGTTCAGATCCTGCCCGGTTTGGCGGGGGCCATTTGTCAGAATTCGCGCCGGCAGCGGCGCCTCCTTTTTCTGGAGCCAGACCCCTCGTAAATCCGCAGGTAGATGCGGTTCACATAATATGGTTGTCTCTTGACGTCTCCCGCGTCTCCCCGTAAAGACCTCCGGACGGGCGCTTGAGACCATAAAAAAACCCAATTCGTCTGGGTCGAGTCCCCGGCCCGTCAAAACCGAGCACATTCTGAGCAGGGCCGGCGGAAAACCGGGCACAATTCTTACGGGCTCGCTAACTCCCTGCTAGACGTGGGTTTGCCTAATAGCCTGCTCGCAGCCGTTTTCGCCAACAGCCGGCGACTCCGAGCGTAGGCATACCCCCGCGCGAGGTGTTCGCCGCATGAGCAAGACTCATATCCTTTCCAGTGATGCGGGCAATGGAATTCGGCAGTAGGTATTTGCTGCAGAGTGGAGAATGAACGTAGGCGGGAGGAGGAGGACGATGGCGGAGCCGGTCTGTTTCGATTGGAGTGGATATCGGCGTTGGATGGCTCAAGCAGCCAACACACTTGCGTCCGCTCGGGTCGATGCCGACCATGACTTCCACAACTGGTGTTGCTTCAAGGCGCAGCAGGCCGGGGAGTATGCGGTGAAAGCGATACTTCACGGCCTGGGCGTTCCGGCGATAGGGCATTCTATTGTCAGCCTGTCGGAGCGGCTGAGGGAGATTGGAGTCGAGACATACGAAGACTTCATGACAGATGCCCGACTGCTGGACCGACACTACAATCCACCGCGTTACCCCTATGCATATCCCTCCGGGAATCCGCACGATTACTACGATAGCGCCGCTTCGGGCGAGGCGCTCCGAGCCTGCGAGCGCGTCATCGAGCTGGCGCATGGAGTAGGCCGGCAGGTCGAAGAGGGATGAGATTACTGAAGGCGGCGCTCACCGAAGGGGTCGTCCTGCTCGATCCGTATGGAGTGTTCCAGGTCCCTTCGTCCCATTGATCTTCTGGACTGGGACGCTGCAATCAGAGGAAGGATACAGGTACTGCCATGACAGGAACGCTAATAAACGCAGCTACAGTGGTCGCGGGCACCGCGGTCGGCCTGGCGGTGGGGAAGCGCATGCCCGAGAGGATGTCGCAGGCTATCATTCAGGGGCTCGGCATCTTCACGGTGTTCATAGGCTTCAAAATGGCCGCCGAGACTCGCAACGTGCTGGTAGCACTGTTTGCCATAGTGATCGGCACAGCTATAGGAACGGCGCTGGATATCGAGGGTCACCTCGAAATCGTCGCTGTCGGAATCGAGCGACGATTCGCGAAGGGCGGTTCGGGTCTGGCCAATGGCTTCCTGGCGGCGAGTCTGCTCTACTGCGTTGGGCCTATGAGCATCATAGGCTCCATAGAGGACGGACTATCCGGCGATTATCGGATCCTGATGACCAAGGCCCTGATGGACGGATTCTGCTCCATCGCATTTGGCGCCACCATGGGCATAGGAGTCGCCCTCTCCGCTCTTACAATCCTGGTGTACCAGGGTGGTCTCACACTTGCCGCTGCAGCTGTGAAAGGTTTTCTGAGCGATGCCGTCATGACCGAGATGGGCGCAGTGGGCGGGCTCCTGATCGTAGGGATCGGCCTGAATACACTTGACGTGAAGAAGGTTCACGTGGGCAACATGCTCCCAGCCATATTCGTCGCCGGGGCGCTGGCGCGGATGCTGCCATAGTCATTGCAGTGGTCTCCGTGCGGTCGGACCCCACACGCCCGAAGCAATCGGGAAGACGCGCTTGTCTATCACGTATCCTGCTCTTCGTGGCGCTTCACCAAGGCTTCGACGAATGCATCCAGTCGGCATAGCTCCTCATCCAGTGTTGACCGCATCTCCAGGGTCTGGATGACCAGATCCTTCACTCGCTCGCGATCAAGCTCTGCGCCGTAGGCATGTCGGAAGAGATGGCGAAAACGGCGCAGTTCATCTAGCCACACGAAAGTGCATTCAGTCAGGACTGCCGGCCGCACGCCCTCCAAGGGTTCACTCATGCTGAGAAGAAGGCGCCGATGCCAGTCGTCGGCACGCGTCAAGTAGCCGTCGAGAACCTGAGCCACTCTCGTGCCCACACAATCATGTCGTCAGAACCACGATCGAGCGAAGCTACCTTCGCGTGATCCGCGGCACGGAAAAGCCGATCTATGGCTTTCATGTCTGTGCGCATGTCTACAAGAAGACCGCGCAGCTCACACGCGCGCTCACTCCTCGCGCTCATAAAGAACCCTCCCTTCCGACAGGATGCGCTCTTGCAGCAGGGCGCCTGCAGCCTCCCAAGGTACCAGGTCAAGAGCCAGCCCGCCGCCTAGCGATTGCTCGGCTATTCCTAGTAGCTGATCCTGTGAGTATGGCAGGCCCTCCACAGCCATGTCCAGGTCCGAATCAGAGCGTACACAGCCTCTCGCGAAAGAGCCGAAGACCCAGATGCGCCTTGCCCCGAGGGCGCTCAGGACCTCGGTGAGCCGAGCGGCCTGCCGGGCGAGACGCTCCTTGTGCGCGGCGAGATCCTTCTCCCGCTGCGCAACGATCCGATCTTCGTGCTCAAGATACTGGTCGAAACCGTGCGAGTCCATTGCGCTCTGCCTCCTCTCGACCGCTGGTCTTCGAGACGATTATACCACACAGCCAGATTGTGTCAGCGCGGTGTGCAATTCGGTGTGCAATTCAGATGGCGAGCTATGTCCAGAGACATCAGTATGTGATATCATGATACCATAGGAGGAAAGACTCACTGAAGGGGGATGCTCATGATCCGCATGCAGGTGCAGCTCACAGAGGAGCAGATCGAGGGCTTGCGGGCAATGGCCAGCGCGGAGGGGGTGTCGGTTGCGGAGCTGATTAGGCGCGGCGCCGACATGGTTCTGGCCGGTCGGGGCAGTATCAGTCGCGAGGAGCGCGTTCGGCGGGCTCTTTCGATTGCGGGGAAGTTCAGGTCCGCTGAGACTGACATATCGGTGAATCACGACAAGTACCTGGCGGAGGACTTCCTATGATGAGCGTTTTCGTCGATACTTCGGCGCTCTTCGCCCTACTCAGTTCGAATGACGTCAATCATGATGCGGCATGGCGCGTGTGGGAAGGGCTACTCCGCGACGAAACGCCCCTTGTATGCAGCAATTACATTGCGGTTGAGGCCGCGGCCCTTGTTCAGAGGCGACTCGGGATGGAGGCCCTGCGGGCGTTCCGGGAGTGCATCTGTCCGATGATGGACGTCGAATGGGTTGACCGCACCGCGCACGATTCGGCAGAGACCGCTCTCCTAACCGCGAATCGCCGGAGCCTGAGCCTCGTCGATTGCACCAGTTTCATCATTATGAGGCGACTGGGGATCACGAGGGCCTTCACGTTTAATGCCCACTTCGCTGAGCAGGATTTTGTCTGCCTGCCCGAGATGCGCCTCCACGACCGATAGCTCACCAGTGCCTGATGAACCTGCCGAGTGCGTGCTTGAACAGGGCATTCGCTCCCGCGAGGGCGACCGCCGCTGCGGCGAGTACGGCGGCAGGCAGGCCCGGGCCGGCATCGACCAGGCGGGCCGGCGCGTTGGCGATCAGCACGAT
>DAOTAC010000032.1:0-12582 GCA_035382325.1 Bacillota bacterium
TATGAGCCCGCTGGGCTGGAATCTCATCATGAGCAGCAGCAGCGCGCCGTACATGAGGTTCCGGTAGTTGACAAGTGGGCGGAAGATCTCGGGTGCTAGGCCGAGCGCCAGCGAACCTAGAATGGCGCCGCGTAGGGTACCCAACCCGCCGAAAACCGCCATAGAGATAATGCTGATCGATGTAGGGAACCCGAAGTCGCGTGCGCTAATGAAGGTCATGAAGTGGGCGTACAGCGAACCCGCGATGCCAGCGTAGGCTGTGCCTATGGCAAAAGCCGCGATCTTAAACCGAGCGCTGGGTATTCCAAGTGACTCTGCCGCTTCTGGGTTTTGTCCCACTGAACGGAGAGCCAAGCCCAACCAGGATCTGACTAGCCGCCTATCAAACCATATACCCAGCGACACGCAGACGATCACGACGACCAGGTATTCAGGTTTCGTAAGGGCGCGGCCGAATACCGATGGGTACTCAATCCCTCCGACTCCCAGTGCGCCTCCGAAGAATTGGCTATACTGAAACACCGAGACGACTACAAAGTTGATGCCGATTGTCGTGATTGCGAGCGAATCGTCGTGCAATCGTGTGCTTATTGCACCCAGGATAGCTCCCACAGCTCCTGTGACTACCGCAGCCATCGGAAGAGCGAGCCAGAAAGGTACACCTGCTTTGACTGATAGAAGGGCAGAGGTGTACGCGCCAATTCCGAAGAATGCAGCGTGCCCCAGCGAGACTTGGCCTGTGTAGCCTGTGATGATATTAAGGCCCATGGCCAGCATCATGAAGATTCCAACCGTGATTGCTATCGTGACTTGATATAGTCCCATGTCTGCTCACCTCCGTCCGAACAGGCCATGGGGCCTGAACAGCAGAACTAGTATGAGGGCGACGAAGGCGATGGAATCACGTGGAAGTATGAGCCCTGCGGGCGATATAACGAGGAATGTCTCCACAAGACCCAGGATGAGAGATGCTACTACAGTACCCCAGACGTTGCCCAGACCGCCCAGCACTGCGATGGCCATTGCCTTGTACGCAGGTACACTTCCCATGGTCGGGTACACAGAGTTGTAATAGAACCCTACCAGCGCGCCGGCAGCCCCTGCAACCGCTGAGCCAAGAAGGAAGTTCAGCCCGACTGCGCGATCGATGTTGACGCCGAATGCCGACGCAGTCTCGAAGTCCTGCTCAGTCGCTCTCCATGCCAGGCCAAGGCGGGTTCGGTGGATGATGAACCATGCAGCGATCAACAGCACCACCGATGCGATTAGGACCACTAGCTGATTGCCGGTCATGTGAGATGTCTCGAATCGGTCAAGTCCGAATGGCGCCCGCACCGGAAGGGGAAGCACGTAGGGGCCCGCCACTAGTCGGAAGAGGTCTTCCATGAGCGTGAACATGCCAATGGACGCAATGAGGGACACGACTTTCGATTCGCCCAAGAGTGGCCTGTAGAGCCATCTCTGCATGAGCACGCCTACCACTCCACATCCGAGCATGGCAAATGCGGTCACTACGGCGAGATTCGTACTGACGCGTGACGCCAAAACCGCCAAGTACCCCCCGAGCGCAAAAATGCCCGCATGCGATATATGAAGGATTCGCAAGACGCCGTAGACCATGGTCAGGCCCAGCGTAATCAGGGCGTAGATCATCCCCATGGTTGCACCGTTGGCCAGCTGCTGCCAGAGCAATTGTGATCACTCCTTACTGGAAGCGAGTTGAACAAGAGCTGGCGGCGCCTCACGTCCGACCGCTCGCCGGCTGTGAAACGCCGCCAATAGACGGCTCTCTACTTGTCTGGTGGTGTGATGATGGCAGGGTCGCTGACCTCGCCATAGTAGCGGAATTGCCCATCCTTGACGACCTGGGCCTGTATAGGCTTGGTGCATTCACCCAATGCGTTGAACCCGCTGATTACTCCGGTTGCGCCGTCGAAGTTTCGGGTCGAGGCGATCGCATCGCGTATTGCTTTCGGGTCGGTGGACTTCGCCCGCCTGAGAGCGTCGGCGATAACCAGGAAGGCGTCGTAGTTCGAGGCTCCTACCATGTCCGGCTCCATTTTGTAGAGCTTCCTATATCCGTCGATGAAGGCTCTCGCTGCCGGGCGTGCGTCATCTCTGTTCAGGTTGGTGACGATGATTACGCCTTCGGCTGCTTTGCCCGCAATCTCGATGAACTTCGGAGAATCGAAGCCTTCTTCGCCAAGGATCTGGGACTTGAGACCCATCTCCTTGGCCTGCTTGCAGAACTGGGCCGCCTCATTGTAGTACCCGCTGGTGAACACGACATCCGGATTCAGCTGACGGAGTCTAGCTAAGTAGGGGGTGAAGTCCATCTCACCAAGGGGATAGAGAGTCTCCCACACAATCTTGATCCCGAGCTGAGCTGCTCTCGCGCGAAAGCCTTCAGCAAGGGCGCGGCCAAAATCATTATCCATGGTCATCTGACAGGCAGTCTTGGCTTTCAGAAGCTTGCCTGCAACTTCGCCTGCAGCGGCGCCCTCTATTGGGCCCAGCATCCCCACGCGGAATACGAAATCGCCCGCCCTGGTGATATCGGGATGGACCGCAAACCCTGCTACCATAGGGAGCTTAGCCTGCTGGTAAATGGGAGCCACAGCCCTCATCGGGGCACTGTAGGAACCGCCGACCACGGCCGCGACCTTGTCCTGTTCAATCAGCTTGGCTGCCACCGCCACAGCTTCTTTTGCATCGGCCCGGTCGTCGTAGATTACCAGCTGGATCGGACGGCCGTTGATGCCGCCTGCGTCATTGATCTGCTTTACCGCAAGCTCTACAGACTGCCTGACACTGAGCCCGTCAGCAGCGGCGAACCCGGTGAGAGGAGCATGCAACCCGATCTTGATGGGATCTGCACCCATAACGGACACGGCCAGAGAACACACGACGAGACCAGTGAATGCGATCAAGAGCCACCTGAATGGATTCCGCATCGTTCGGCACCTCCAAATCTGTTTTGTGGACGATCCGCTTTCTCCATGATGCAGACGTATTGCCTAGATGAACGGCAAGACACCTCCCGTAGCTAGCCCATCAGACGCACCTCCTCGCGGTACAAATCACGCTGGTGTTGAGCGGCGGGTCTGAGCGTGAGCAGAGGCGATGGGCCCGAGCTGCAGAATCAGAACCCCTGCGACTACTGTAACCGCTCCAACGATCTGTGGCACCTCCATTCTCTCTCCAAGAATCAGGTATGCGAGGATTGCTGTGGCAGCAGGTTCAGCCATGCAGATGATGCTGGCATGACTGGCCTCGATATGACTGAGCGCCTTGACATAGAGTGCATACGCGCCGAGCGTAGGGCCCAAAGCCAGGGCAACGATCAACCCCCATGCCTGACTTGGCAAACCCCAGAGCTGGCCAAGGCGAGCCGCCGAGAACAAGGCGAGGAACAGACTACCGAAAACCAGAGCGTATAGCACAGTGGTCGATGATCTGTACTTTGACAGCGACCGCTTGCTAAGGATGGTGTAGGATCCATAGGTGACGGCAGCTGCGATTCCCGCTGCTATTCCCGCGGGACTTGCGACGAGGCGCTTTGGATCATAGCCGCCGGACACGAGGAAGCAACCGAGAAGCGTCACGATGAGTGAAAGCCCTTTTGACGGGGTGAAGTGCTCTTTGAAGAGAAGAGAGGCTGCAATGGTGACGAAGATCGGAGATGTGTACAATAGGATTACGGCTGTTGTTGCGGAGGTTCGGGCAATTGCCTCGAAGTACGATAGATAGTTGAGGGCCACTCCGACAAGCCCGAATGCGATGAAGAAGGGCATGTCCTTTGTGTCTATGTGGAGCGCAGCGCGATTCGTGAAGAACAAGGTGATCAGGAGCACCGAAGACGCAATAACGCCTCGCGCGGTCACGAGAACGACGGGGTCTATCTCGTATCTATAGATGAGCATTGCGAATATGCCCAGGGTTCCCCAGATCGTGGCAGCCATCAAGGCCAGAATATACCCCAGAACCGGTCGGCGTTGCGGATCATGCCCGGTGCATTCTGCGTTTCGGCAGAATCGAGACCCGACAGGATCGCCGGACCCCTCAGGCAATAGGCTCTCCGATGATGAAGCAGTGCGGTCGCCATCACAAGATACGGAAACCGGCGAACATTCGCCCGATAGCGGACTGCTCAACGTGCCCCCTCCTCGATCAACCACTCACGGTTGTACGGGAGATAGACGATAACTGTCGACGATCACCGCTAAAGGACATGTTTCTTGGGCTGCATATGCTACTGCTTCTAGTGCGACCTGTTCGTCTGACTCTCCGGTCTGCTACGCGCCCAGCGCGGACATGGCCTGGGATCGCATGACAGATGACTCAGGTGGAATACGCAATCTGGTCTGGGTGATAGATAGCTCAAACAAGTATTCTGCGCTGTGGGCGCAATTCCTGCGAGAGCAGCCCTGACGGCTTTGAAGGGGTATCAGTGGATCGGATCAGTCATATGGCTGATCGGCCTTGTTTGACCTCATGGCTCGCTTCCGCAATACTATACTTAGTCACTGTGAGAATCGCCATTGCATAGTCTCGAAAGGCGGTGTTCTTGTCATGCCGGATCATCTCGACCGTTCGCACATCGGCTGTGTCGCAAGTGTGCCGATTTTCCGAGACTTGCCCCGCGATACTCTGCTGCAGTTGGCTGCGGCGGTGAGGCACAGAGAGTTTGCTCGGGGTGCGCTTATTGCGTCCTATGGTGACCCTATCGACAACCTCATAGTAGTCGCATCGGGGCGGCTGAGGTTAGTGCACACGTCCCCCTCGGGGAGGGAGCAGATCGTGCGCGAGGTCGGTCCCGGTGAGTTCCTGGGCGAGCTCGGACTGGTCGCGGCTGCGCAGTATGATGGAGACGTTATCGCCGCCGACGACACTCGGGCCTGTATGCTCTCAAGGGAGGCGGTCCGCCGAGCGATTTCGTTTGGCCCCGAGGCGTCGATGCGCCTCATTGAGTCGCTGGCCCGGAGGTTGGCCCGGGCAGAGCAGGTAATGGGCGATCTGGGCGCCCGCGATGTTGGCCAGCGTCTGGCGGCGGAATTGGTCCGCGCCGCCCGGGGCGCGTGCGAGTGTTCAGGGAGGCGTGAGTCCGACACTGTGATACTGCCTGGCCCGTGGTCGGAGGTGGCGGCCCGGCTGGGGACTACACCCGAGAGCCTCAGCCGCAGGCTGCGCACCTTTGAAGACGAAGGACTCATATCCCGTCCCGCTCTTGAGGCCGAATCGGACCTCGATGGGGCCCGGCGAGTTGTCATCGTTGATCTGGACCGGTTACGCGAGATCGCCGGCCTGTAGGCTGCTGGGTCAGCATGCATGGTGACAGTATGTGGGATGTTGAGGGCCCCATCGGGGTTCCCAGGGGTCCTGTTCATTTCGTGGCAGGTTTTCCGGGCAACCTGCTCGGATCCTGCCTGGTTTGGCGGGCACTAATTGTCTGAATTCGTGTCCCTCTCCCGAGTCTCCCCTGGAAGTCTCCCAAATGGGGTTTGAGCCCCCCAATAATCACCATATCGGCTGGGTTTCGTCCGCGGCCCATCAAAACCGAGCACATTCTAAGCAGGACCGGCGGAAAACCGGGCACAATCCTTGCAGGCTCGCTAACTACCTGCTAAACACGGTTTTAGCGAAACGACTGCTCCAGGCCGCTTTCTCCTGCGGCCGAGATCCCCAATGGCAACACTGCTTGACGCAAATCAATGCGTGGCCCACAGCGAGTGTGGCACACTGTAATCGACAGCGCAAACGCTGATCGAAGGAGGTTGTTCAGATGTCAGATATCCGTCGTGAGATGATTATACTCTCGGGTCTCAATTGTCCCACGTGCGCCGCTAAGCTGGAGAAGGCTGTTCAGTCCACTCCCGGGGTGACCGAGGCGAAGGTGGTCTTTGGAGCAGGCAGTCTCAACGTTGAGTACGATGCCGAGGTCGTGTCCTACGAGAAGATCGCCGATGTCGTATCGAGAATGGGCATGGCTGTGACCGCGCGAGTACCTGGGTCAACCTCGAGGTAAGGGCCATGAACCTGTCTACCGTGAATTGGCTGATGATTGCTGTCGCGATAGCGGCGGGCGCTCCCATCGCGAAGGAGGCCGTGACCAAGCTGCGGATGCGGCAGTTCAGCATCGCGCTCCTCGTGGTGCTGGCCTCCATCGGAGCCGTACTCATAGGCGAAGCGTGGGAAGCTGCGGTTGTGACTGTGCTGTACGTTTTGGGAGGTTGGCTCGAATCGCGCACCCTGGCGCGCACCCGCTCTGCCCTGAGAGAATTGGTGGACGCGATGCCGCGCACAGCCAGGGTGCGGCGCGGCGACGATATCGTGGAGGTGTCAGCCTACGAGGTAGTCAGGGGCGATATCGTAGTGGTCCGCCCCGGCGATCTGGTTCCGGTGGACGGCGAGGTCGTCGCGGGGAGCGCCTCCCTCGATACGTCGTCGGTGACGGGAGAATCGATGCCCATGGAGGCCGGGGTGGGAGCCCGTGTGACCAGCGGCTCAGTCTCTCTGGGAGGCTACCTGGAAATCCGCGCAGAACAGGTAGGCGCCGACACCACCTTCAGTCGGCTCATCTACCTGGTGGCCGAGGCAGGCGAGCAGAAACCCAAAGTCCAGCGCACGCTGGATAGATTCGCTCAGTGGTATACCCCGTCGGTAATCAGCGCATCTGTGTTAGTCTACCTGATCAGTCGCGATATGCATCTCGCTCTCGCGTTTCTCGTGATCGCCTGCCCCGGCGCCCTGGTCGCCGCTGCGCCAGTCGCCATGATCGCCGGGTTGGGCTCGTCGGCCCGCCGAGGCGTGTTGATCAAGGGCGGTGAACGCCTGGAGCGCATTGCCGGCATCGACACTGTGGCATTTGACAAGACAGGCACCTTAACCTTGGGCAGGCCCAGGGTGGTGGCGGTAGATGCCTTCGAAGGATCGACGCCGCAGCAGGTTCTGGCAGCGGCCGCCTCCGCCGAACTGCGGTCAGAGCACCACCTGGCATCTGCGATACTGGCGCGGGCGGAGGCCGACGGGGTCGATCCCCTGCCTGCCCATGATTGGGACCTCCGTCCGGGCCAGGGAGTGGTGGCCGTCACCGAAGACGGGCGGCAGGCAGCCGTCGGGAATACCGCTCTCATGAAGGCACTGGGGGCTGCTGTCTCGCCTGAGCAGCTCGCTGCCGTGGAAAGCCGCGAAGCCGAAGGTGAAACAGCAGCTCTGGTATCCCTCGCGGGCCGGGCAATAGGCCTAATCGGAATAGCGGACGAACCCAGACCAGATGCTGCGATGGCCATAACTGCCCTGCGTGATGCGGGCATCGACCGGATCGTGATGCTCACAGGCGACAACAGGCGCGCCGCTCTGCATATCGGCGCCGTCCTCGGCATACATTCCGACCACATACGTGCGGGCCTGATGCCCGACGAGAAGGTAGGCGCTATCCGCGACCTGCAGGCAACCGGAGCGCGAGTGGCAATGGTCGGCGACGGCATCAACGATGCACCGGCACTGGCAACGGCGGATGTGAGCATAGCCATGGGTGCCTCGGCAACCCGGGCTGCCATGGAGGCGGCCGACATCGCTCTGATGAGTAACAACCTGATGAGGATACCCCATGCCATGTCGCATTCTCGGAGAATACTGCGGGTCGTGCGCCAGAACGTAGCCCTGGCCGTGGGAGTGGTCGTGTTCCTGCTCGCAGGCGTGCTGGCCGGTCGAGTGCATCTCGCGTCAGGCATGGCTGTGCATGAAGCCAGCATACTTGCGGTCACACTCAACGGAATGCGTCTGCTGAAACAGCCTAGAAGAGGCTGATAAGTGAGACGCAGACTCGAGAATGGCAGGCCAAGCCATCGGCAGGTAAAGCCGTATCGATAGCGAAACACCAAGCCAATAATCTGACTCCGAATGAGCCTTTCGGGAGGCGATGGCGGATGGCTGGGGACCGAACAAGGCAGATTAGGCGCGTCGGCGCACTGATCCTGGTGCTGCTGCTGATCATAGCAGCGGTTGTCCTCGCAAGGTGGGGTAACGCTGGCAGAACGATCACCTCTCGCACACGGATCGAGGGCGCGTCCGGAGACGATGCCGACAGTCGCGCGCCCGAGGGGGTCGACGGAGATTCGTGCGCACCGACTGGCTGAAGGCCGTGACAAGCGGCCTGGAAGGCCGCACGGTGGCGCCTGACACTAGTGCACGACAGATGCGGAGGGGAGAGCGAAGATTCTAGGGCACGCTATGGGCCACAGGACCACCGGATAGGGTCCCGCGCCGTTCGGTACCTACGTGTTCGACACAGCCGGTTATTGGCCCGTCCTACTCGTTTTCGGGGAGGTTTTTCGCTCAACCTCCTCGGATTCTTGGTGGTTTGGTAGGTACAAATTGTCTGAATTCGCGTCGGCAACGGCGCTACCTTTCTCCGGAGTCACACCTGCGGCAAATCTGCATGTAGAGGCCAGTTACATAATATGGAGATCCTTGCGGGTCCCCCGAGTCGGCCGGAAAGGCGCTCGGACGGCTCGCGATCTACTAGGAAACCCCAGATTCGTGTGGCCTATTCCCTCTGAGCGTCAAAACCTCCAGCATTCAAAGGAGGTGCATCAGGAAACCTCCCACAATTGTTGTAGGTTCTCCGATCCCCTGCTAAACGGCTGTTTCGCTAAAGGGCTGCGTAGAGCCTCTTTCGCTTGCCATGTGCGCAGGGAATGTACTATGGAATGCCGCGAGATTCCCGATCCGTCCCGTGCGCCGTAGGTTCTCCAACAGGCCACACAGATCCTTGCCCAACCCGGCTCTGGCTACTCGGGTCTTGTCGCGCTCGGAAGCCACTGGGCATTACCGAAGTGCCCGATCTGGTTAATCTCGTATCTCAACTGCGGAAATCGTCATCGTCCGTGACCGGCGTTCCTCCACAAAATGGCCGTATTGCCGCCAACGGACCATGTTATACTAAAGGATAGCCGCCACGCCTCACTGCGCGGCGACGGACCGGGTGTTTTCGCGACGCCCGGTCCTCAGCATAGTTGTGGCTAATGAAAGGTGAGGACGGATTGAGTCACATGGGAACAATCAACGCTGGGCAGGGGGCCGGCGCAGTTCAGTCTGGCGCCCATGATCGGCTGGTGTTGCCTGGTGTCGCCCGGGTCGGTCGCCGTTTGGGCTGGGGAAGGAATCCGGAGAGGATTCCGTTTCCTAGCTGCCTTGCGGCCTGCCTCAGGTACATCGGCGACTATTACCCATGGCTGCCTGTGCGGGAGCACAGCATGGACGGTCGCCTCGACTACTCCTACATCCAAACCATGGGCGTGACAGGCATGGCCTTCGGCCTTCTGTGGGGACCCGGCTGGACCTCGGGCAACGCCAACCTCATGTCGATTGCCGACCCGGACGAGATTATAGATCGCGCCTTCCGCGCTGCCGGGCGCTCATGCGAGACTATGTGGAGGACAGACAAGCCCGGCGACAGCGACGCTCTCCGCCGCACGCTGGTCCAATCCCTCGAATTGGGTAGACCTGTGCTCGCTTTCGGCGTGATCGGCCCGCCGGAGTGTTGCATAATCACCGGATACGACTATGAAGAGGACGCCGTCATCGGCTGGAGTTTCTATCAGGATGACCCGCGATTTGCACAGGGCGTGGAGTATGAGCCCAACGGCTGTTTCAGGCTGCAGAACTGGGCACAGAACACTGCGGGCCTAATCGTTGTGGGCGACAGAACGGACCGCGGCGCCCGACCATTCGATTTTGCCCAGTCGGCTCTCGCCACTCTGAACTGGGCGCTCCACGTAATCCACACGCCCGACGCGCACGGTCGAAAGAGTGGACTGGCTGCCTATTCGGCCTGGGCCGAACAGCTCATATGCGATTCGAACTTCGCTATGCACGACGAGCAACAGCTCTGGCAAAGATACGCTGTGCACGACAGCGCAGTGGACACATTGGCCGAATGCCGCTGGACCGCTTCGCGCTTCCTGACCTTGATGGCAGATGCAGTCCCCGAACTATCGGCGGCCCTGCTCGTGGCGGCTGAGTACTATCGTCAGGAGTACAGCCTGATGCTCAGGATATGGAGCCTAGTTGGCGGGAGGGGAGATCCCGAGGCTCACACCAGATTCGCCGACCCCGCGGTGCGCCGCAGAATCGCCGGGATCGTGTTGAGCTGTCGCGACTCCGACGCTAGAGCTGCCGGGATGATCAACCAGGCTGTGACTGCGCAGATCACGCAGTGCGGGCGTCAGGGTAAGCCGGCAAACGGCACCCCGCGGTTGCCTGGTGCCCGCGGTTGACCCGCAGATATGTCAAGGTTATGATTGTATTCGGGGTTTAGCACTCGTTATCGTTATGCAGTATGGCTCGGTATACAGTATGGCTTGGTATGACGTGGGGGTGACTTGATGTTCAGGATCATGGAGAAGCGCCTCCTGGCGCCAGCTGTGCATCAGCTGGTGGTGGAAGCACCTCTCGTAGCGAGGAGAGCGCGCCCGGGCAATTTTGTGATTGTTAGGACAAATGAGAATGGTGAGAGAATTCCACTCACCATCGCCGACTATGACCCTGAGAAGGGGACTGTCATGCTGGTGGTCCAGGAAGTTGGCAAGAGCACGATGGACATCGGCATGATGGAGGCAGGCAATTCGTTCACAGACGTAGCAGGCCCGCTTGGACAGGCCACTCCGATCAAGAAGGTCGGAACAGTAGTAGGTGTGGCCGGCGGAATTGGCGTGGCTCCGCTCTTGCCGCAGATAAAGCTGCATAAGGAGATCGGCAACCACGTCATTACGATTGTGGGCGCGCGCACTCGCGATCTGCTGATCCTTAAGGACGAAACCGAACAAGCCAGTCATGAAGTGATATTCGCCACCGACGACGGCACCTTCGGATACCACGGTTTCGTCACCGGCGCCCTAGAAGAGCTGATCAAGCAGGGGCGGCAGATCGATGAGGTCACCGCTATCGGTCCTGTGCGCATGATGCAGGCCACCTGCAATCTGACTCGAAAGTACAACATCCCGACCATTGTCAGCCTCAACGCGGTCATGGTGGACGGCACGGGGATGTGCGGATGCTGCAGGGTTACCGTGGGCGGCGAGACCAAGTTCTCCTGCGTTGACGGCCCTGACTTTGACGGGCACAAGGTAGACTTCGACGAACTGGCGTCAAGGCAGGCCTTCTTCCGTGATGAGGAGAATCTCGCACGCGAACTGGCCGAACAGAAGAGAGGTGGATGCAGGTGCCACGAGAAATAGTCGACAGAGCGGAAATGCCCAAGCAGTCGCCTGAGGAAAGACGGTCCAACTTCCGCGAAGTGGCACTGGGGCTCGACCCAGAGTTGGCGGTGCGCGAAGCTAAGCGGTGCATCCAGTGCAAGACCAGGCCGTGTACGAAAGGATGCCCGGTCGAGGTGGAGATTCCCGAGTTCATTGCGCTCATGGCCCAGGGCAAGTTCCAAGAGGCCGACGCCAAGATCAAGGAGAAGAACAGCCTCCCGGCGATCTGCGGTCGCGTGTGCCCCCAGGAGAGCCAGTGCGAAAGCCTGTGCACCCTTGGCAAGAAGTTCGAGCCTGTGGCTGTGGGTGCCCTCGAGCGGTTCGCTGCCGACTGGACTCGGGAGCATAATCCCGAATCCGGCTGCGAGAAGGCCAGCTCCGATGGGTCTGCGCGTTCGCTCTGCGCTGCGGCTGATGGGGTCAAGCGGCCGTCTGCCCGCATAGCTGTAATCGGCTCCGGCCCCGCCGGGCTCACGTGCGCAGCAGAACTTGCGCTCATGGGCTACGAGGTCGACATATATGAGTCTCTCCACGAAACCGGAGGAGTTTTGCGTTACGGCATACCCGAGTTCAGGCTGCCAAAGGCAATTGTGAACCAGGAAGTTGACTATGTTCGCAGCCTCGGCGTCCGCATATTCACCAACGTTCTGGTTGGGACAACTCTCGACCTAAACGAGATGCTCGACAAGGGCGAGTACCAGGCGGCGTTTGTCGGCACGGGCGCTGGGCTACCCTACTTCCTCGAGATCCCTGGCGAGAATCTGAACGGCGTCTACTCAGCCAACGAGTTTCTTACGCGTGTGAACCTGATGAAGGCCTACAGATTCCCTGAGTACGACACTCCTGTTAAGATCGGCAAACGTGTTGTCGTAGTTGGCGCAGGCAATGTCGCCATGGACGCGGCACGCACCTCGCTCCGCCTGGGCGCCGAAGATGTCAAGATCGTCTACAGGCGTTCGCGTACGGAGATGCCGGCGCGCTTGGAGGAGATTGAAAACGCCGAAGAGGAAGGCGTGCAGATGTTCCTGCTCACCAACCCGGTCCGGATCATCTCCGACGGCAAGGGTGGAGTCGGCGCGATGGAGTGTATCAAGATGGAACTGGGCGAGCCCGATGCCAGCGGTCGCCGGCGTCCGGTGCCTGTACCCGGTTCTGAGTTCACCATGGACGTCGACACTGTCATAATTGCGGTAGGACAGGGCCCCAACCCGCTGCTGGCCAGGGCCACTCAAGGTCTTGCACTCAACCGCAAAGGGAACATTGAAGTTCGTGACGAATATGGAGCGACGAGCATTCCTGGCGTGTGGGCGGGCGGCGACAT
>DAOTAC010000033.1:0-12430 GCA_035382325.1 Bacillota bacterium
CGGCGCGCACGCGCCGGCGACAGCCCGTTTACCTCGACAAGCCCCGATGTGGGATGCAGAATCCCGGTGAGCATCTTCACGGTAGTCGACTTACCAGCCCCATTCGGTCCGATGTACCCCACGAACTCGCCCTGGGAGATATCGAAGCTGACCCCGTCCACGGCGATCACATCACGGGTCTCGCACGCCACCAGCTGACGTATGCTGCCCCAAAGACCGGGTTTCCTCACCGCCACACGGTATACCTTGCGCAGCCCGTCCGCCATGACCGCGGTGGCCGCCCCCACACTGCTCATAGCCCATCACCCCTTCCGCATCGAGAATCGCAAGTTGCAGGCCGCAACTCGCCTCGTGCTTGGCATCTCGGTTGCCGTCTGCCGCGTGAGCCGCGGCAAGCCCTCTACGTCCCAGTGCTTGTGTAGTGCGCCTCCCCTGTCTTCCAAAGCTTGAGTGCCGCCCATACTGCCACTGGGCTGGCGAGTGCCGGCCAGAGTAGGTTGAGGGCCGTGCCGCCCTTGTCCAGGATGAACCTGAGCGGAACGTAGCAGCCAAGGCCCAGGGGCAACAGCGTGACGAAGACCCACTTGAGCCAGGATGGATACACGTCCAGTGGATATGCAGTGGCGGTAGACGGCGCGTTCATCGTGAACACCTGCAGTTCCTCGATGCGAACGATCCAGAATCCTGCTGCCGCCGTGGCAAGACCCACAGCAAAGTAGAGCAGCGCGCTCCATGCCACCGAGGCCAGCAGCCAGAGAGCGTCCCATCCACCGATTACTCCTGTCGACACAAGTCGCGGCGCCGCAAGAGCTGCAGCTGCTATCCCCTGGGCGAGAAACGCAAGACGATCTATACCCACGCCCCGCGCCAACAGGGTAAAGAGCGTGGGCCACGGCCTGATCAGCAGTGTGTCGAAATCGCCGTTGACCATGTACAGCTCGAATCTGTCGAGCTCGTTGCAGAACAACATGTATACTCCGTTTCCCATGCGGGAAACGGCATACAGCATCGCGATATCGAAGATGCTCCAGCCCATCACCGGCCCGAACCGCCACAGCACCGCGCCTATGAACAGAATGTTATCTGCCCCCATGAGGGTCTGGATGAGAGTGCTCCCGAGGAAATCCAACCGGTACTGCATCTTCCCTCTGAGGCTTGCCGAGACCAGTATCTCGTACGTCCGCGCTGCCCGACGAAGCCTCGTCGCCGCAGTCGCTACTATACCGGGCGCCCCAGCCGACGGTCGCGCACACCTTCGTTCCATCATCTCCCCTGCACCTCCAGTCGCCGGCGTGCTCGGGACGTGACACGGCGAGCCACAATGGTCAGAACAGCCGCCCACGCAAGTCCCGCGGCCAAGATGGGCGCCGGTCCGGAAAGCTCCAGGTAGATGCGTGCAGGATAGTAGGCCAGATGAGCGAAGGGTGATGCCTTAGCGAGAAGCTCCAGCGGACGAGGCAGCACCTCAAGCGGCATAGACAGCCCGCCCAACAAAGCCTCCAGGGAGAAGAGCACCCATGACAACGTGCGTATCTCATTGGTCCAGAAAGACGATATGCCGACCAGGTAGTTCAGGGAAATGCCAATGTACCCGCCGATTGCGAGCGATGCCAGGGCCCCGAGCCATGTCGAGGCTGATTCAGGTAGACGCAGCTGCGCGAGCAGTGACAGCACAAGCCCCACTGCAAGGCCGCGGAACATGAAGCTGTAAACCTGCCCGCCATACTCGAAGGACATATGGTACCAGAAGAAATCCACGGGGCGTGCCAGCTCCACCGCAACCCTGCCGGACCTGACAGACTGGACCATCCTCTGGCGTATCTTCATGCCGAACTGCGTGAACCATGCAGTGGTTTGGTTGATGCATATGTACTGGGCGATCATGGACGAGGAATACGCGCCGAAACCGGATTCGGGCGTCACCGCCCGCCACACGTATATGTAGATGAGGCCAAAAACTACACTGGCGATTGTGTTCACTATATGAGACGCCAAGTACTGAAGATTCTGTGCAAACCCCTTGCCTGCCAGCACCCGCCACTGCCTGACCGCGGCATGCACTTTGGAACCCCCCTGCCCCTGCTCTGCTCCGATTGAGCCCTCGTCCGGCCACTGCCGCACGAAGCCTCTACGTCCAGCGCGTTCGTCTACAATATCACAGTGTGCCGGGGGCTCGCAAGCACCCAGCGCCATAGCATCACAGCATCATTCGCTCTGCCGCTCTGCGCTGTGCGCTCTGGTAGGGCGTACGTTGCGGTCCGGTAGTAGCGGTCAGTCGGGTCAATCGGGCCGATCGGGGGGCTACGGTATCCCCGCCCACATACCCCCGGGGGTATCTAGGCGGGGATACCGTCAAGTTTTGACGATAGTTTGGGCCGATGTACTCAATTTTTGAGTACGTCCAGTTGGGTCGCTGGACAGCCGGGGTTGCCAGGGGCCTATTCGGGGCCGATGGTACCCTATTATGTGGGTAATCGCTAGCAATTAGAGCTATGGCCGACACGCTGCTACCAAAACTGCCCACATTATGGGGTATAGTGCCACTCGCCCTACCGGTTCTGGTGCCCTAGTATGCCGGATACCCCCCGGTTTCCGTAATCCGGGGGTGGTCAGACTGCCATCCGAAATCGATGTACTCAAATTCTGAGGGTATCTCCAAAACTAATGTCAAAAACGGAGTACGTGCCAGCTACAGCCGTTTTGGCGTCCTACTACCCTCATTAGGCCAGCTTGGCGGCATTTCCGGCGAGCGCATCGGTTGTTACTCCCCGAGATGCGCGGACCTATCGTGAAGGCCAACGTGTGGCAGGCAGATGAAGTCCTGTTCCTCAAAATGGGCATCGAACGAAAAGGCTGTATCGATGCCGAGCACCCGCATGACCTCAAAGCTTACACAATCGACGACACTTAGCCCCCTCCGATTGGCAGTGACAACGGCAGTCACGGCGGTTTCATGCATACGCTTATCAACCCACTCCACCTGAAGCACCGGATAGACGGACTTCCGAAAGCCCCTAACTGCGTCAACCCCTAGCCGGTGCTGGATCAGAGCGCACGTCTCAAGCAGGACGTAGTTGCTGCACACAAGTGGTGTATCGCCCTCCAAGAGCTCGACCCAAGTGCTGCGAGCTGCACAGTGGTTGGCATCGTCAGCATCAATCACCGCATAGAGCGCGGACGTATCTGCGTACACGCTCATGCGTCATACTCCTCCTCAAGATATGCATCGTGGTTGACGGATACATCGCTCTTCCCTGATCTGAACTGGCCGGCTATGGCAATAGCTCGCGCGACCTGCTCCCTTCGGTTCATGGTTCGCGCCTGCCCAATGACCATGTCTGCGCCCCTGCGGACGAGTTCCGAAATCGATACTCCCTCGGAAGCAGCCATGGCACGTAAGGCCTCAACCTGCTCCTCGGTGAGCTGCACCTGCATGCGAACCACGTCTTTTCCCTCCCCCACGCCATCTCCGAAGCCATCGGTGCGACACTTTGGTCTCAATACCATCATTATATCACAAGTGATGTCATATGCCAGGCCCGGCATGATGTCACGTTAACCTTAGCCTAGCCCGTCGTCCAAGGTTTGCCCGCTGCATCGGCGATGGCAGATTTCAGTCCATCCTGGTCCGAGAACTGACCGTCGGCGAACAGCTCGACTAGTTCCCCACTGCCTAGGCGCGCCAGGAAAGCGGTGTAGGTTGTCCTACCCGATTTGACCCGTCGCTGCTCCAGCGATTCCACGCCCGATAGGTCGACCCTCTTCGATGATGTTCCTTTCACCAATTCGACCATGTTCCCATCGACTACTATCTTCCTGTCGGCCATTGATCTTGCCGCTCTCCAGGCCAAGGCCGCAAGCACAACCCAAGTACCCACTACTACGGCCGCGCCTACTCCGCCTGCGGCGATTTCGCCCCAGAACATGACGACCATCACAATCGCGATAAGCAACACTGCGACGATTGTTGGACCAGTCGGATCCTTCGGCGTGAACACCTTCAATGCAGTCACTCCTTCATCAAATGCCTCGCTAGCTCACAGTTTACCACCGCAGACCATCGTCTACGTCTCCTGATATTGCCATCAGTCATTCGACAAAGCGCGCAGCACTCCTCTATGCGCTCTTGACCATGCGCTCCAGGGTGTTCAGCTACGTTCGG
Source organism: Bacillota bacterium (assembly GCA_035382325.1). Taxonomy (GTDB): domain Bacteria; phylum Bacillota; class DTU025; order DTU025; family DTU025; genus UBA5389. The sequence goes on from DAOTAC010000033.1 coordinate 4,163, forward strand.
TTGTTCGCCGATAGACTGCTGAGCATAGGCTGATTGACGCCCCAGATGAAAGGAGGACGGTTCCCAACGCCCAACTGCCGCGGCAGGTGCACGCCATCCGCGCGTCGAAGATGTAAGGATACGGAGGAGGGATCGCTCATGCTAGAGGGTGCCCTCGACTATCCTGAGGATAAGGCTCAACTGTACGTCCTCTTGCAGACGGAACTGCGGGCCCTGGTCGAAGGAGTGCCGCAACCGATACCGAACCTGGCCAACGCCTCGGCGCTACTCTGGCAGGGTCTGCGGAATATAAACTGGGCCGGCTTTTACCTGATGGACGACGGGCAGTTGGTCCTAGGGCCTTTTCAAGGCAAGCCTGCCTGCATATACATTCCCGTGGGCAAAGGCGTGTGTGGAACCGCAGTGGAAGAAGGTCGAGCCTTGCGGGTGGACAACGTGCATGACTTCCCGGGGCACATCGCGTGCGACGCCGCATCGAATTCGGAAATCGTCATCCCCATCCGCGACGGCGAGAGGGTCGTCGGTGTGCTCGACATCGACAGCCCGCTCCTAGCCCGATTCGATAGCGAAGATCAGGATGGACTGGAAGGGATCGTTCGAATCCTGGAACGAGCCTGCGTGTGGCCGTAGTATCCAGACTTCAGCTGAGGAGGAATCCATCCATGTCAATTCGCAGAGGCATAATCGCCTTCGTGCTACTTCTATGTATTACGGTGTCGTCTGCCACAGCCATGGGCCAGATCGTCACCCCTGAGCAGATGCTGAAGCAGATCTTCACCGCCGAAGTTATGTCAGAGGACTGGTTTTCGGCGGCTTTCCTGGCCCAGGTACCTGTGGGCCAGCTGAGCGAGATCGTCAGGCAGTATCGTGCAGCCCTGGGCGCACTTGAAGACGTACAAGGCAAGGCACCCGCATTCAGGCTCACATTCAGCCACGGTTACGTTGCCGCACAGATCGCTTTGGACGGCGCAGGGCGCGTCGCCGGCTTTTTCCTCGGCCCGCCCGAGCCACGCGTAAGCGGACTGGATAACGCCCTTGACGGTTTCCGCAAACTGCCTGGGAGAGTGAGTGTGCTCGTCGTATCGCAGTCCGGCGTCCTTGCCCAGCTCAACCCTGAACAGCCCTTGGCCGTCGGCTCAGCGTTCAAGTTGGCAATCCTGGCGGCCCTGAAAGATCGGGTTGCGGCCGGCGCTCTAGCTTGGGACGACGTTGTGACCCTTGAAGCAAGCCACATTAGTCTGCCGTCAGGCATCCTCCAGAGCTGGCCTGTGGGATCGCCCTTGACGGTGCATACGCTGGCATCGCTGATGATCTCAGTCAGCGACAACACGGCAACAGATGCCCTGATCGCACTGCTGGGGCGCGAGTTGATCGAAGAATACACTGCCCTAAACCACCCTCTGCTCGCTACGCGCGAAGCATTTGCCCTGAAGAACCCGGCAAATGCAGACCACCTCAAGGCGTACCGCGAGGGCGACATGGCTCAGCGCAGAGAGGTGCTGAAGCAGTTGCAGTCCCTTCCCCTCCCCGGCGTCGCTGACTTCACCAGCCCTCAGGCATTAGACGTCGAGTGGTTCTTCTCAGCAAGCGAACTAGCCAACCTCATGGCGGCTGTCCAGGACCTATCGGTGTTCAGCATTAACCCGGGTGTCGCTTCGCCTGCCGACTGGCAGCATGTCGCCTTCAAGGGCGGCTCTGAGCCCGGGGTGATCAACCTCACCACCTGGTTGGTCGGGCATTCGGGGATGAACTACTGCGTCGTGGCTACATGGAACAACGATGAGGTCCTCGATGAAGTGCAGTTTATCGGCTTGTACAGCGGAATTATCCGACAGTTGGCGCAGATAGACGCCAAACCGTAGCGAAAGGCACCGGATACGAGTCATCGTCGGAACTCACGCAGAGGCACCACCTCTCCTCTGGCCACCTCTGCATCTGCTTCAGCAAGCGCTCTCTCTTTATCCGGGCTCAGTGCCACTGGCGGGCGGGGCTTGCAGAGCTTTAGCGTAGGAAAGGAGTTCTGCGAGCTTCGCTTCGTCTGCGATCGAGACAACACGTATCCATGCAGGTGAGTCCATTTGAATGACATATTGTGCAGGAAGGGGTCGTTCTCTGTGGATGGCGCCGCCGCCCTCCCTCGCATGCCCTCGCACATTTCTATTGACTGATATTGACCTATTGTGGTACCTTAATACCAGAATACCTTTGTAGAATTGTGGACTAGACTGCTGGCGGCCGTGGGCAGTACCACAGCCAGTCAAACAAAAGGACAACGTTGGGAAAGGATGTAGAGCACCATGGATCGGCAGACAATTGCCATCGATGAAAGCAAGTGCGATGGCTGCGGCGCCTGTGCCAGAGCCTGTGCAGAGGGAGTCATCGAGATTATCGACGGTGTAGCGCGCCTCGTGAATGAGGATCACTGCGACGGACTGGGAGCGTGCATCGGCGACTGCCCCAACGGCGCCATATCTTTGGTCACGGTTGTTTGTGAACCCGCGACCGCCGAAGCCGCCAGTGGCGGCCCCGCCGATGGGTCTAGCGGGCGGCAGACCGCTGGTTGCCCTCTGTGGAGTATCTCTTTGGATAGTGTGAGCACTGACGCGGGAGGCCAGGAAACCGCGAAATCCCCGTCGCGTGCAGTCCCCAACTGGCCCATTCAGGTGAACTTGGTCTCCCCCACTGCTCGGTGGCTGGCAGGATCGGACTTACTTGTGTGCGCCGACTGTGTCGCATACACCTGCCCTGACTTCCACTCAAGGCATCTTCCCGGCAAGACGTTGCTGGTGGGTTGCCCCAAGTTTGATGACCGCGAGCGCTTCGTATCGCGGTTGGCTGAGATTCTGTTGGTAGCCCAAGTCCGGTCCATCGAAGCGTTGCATATGGACGTGGCCTGCTGCAGCGGGCTCGGCCGTCTGGTGGAAGAGGCCCAAGAGAGAGCCGGAACCCAAGTGCCGGTTAGCACAACTGTAGTGGGAGTGGACGGCAGAGTGCTGTAGATACCGAAAGCAGCGCAGCCGGCCTAGGGCGCCGCAGCTTGCTGGCACCACGCATAAGGCGGGGAACGCCGCACAGCCGAGAGTATCCCCGTGGCGGGCTCGTGAGCCTCCAGTGCCAACCCCGGCGGCGCTTTTCTGAATACACCGACTTCTACTGACAATCAACAAAGGGAGGATTGCCAAGTGTTCTGTTACCAGTGTGAACAGAGGGCGGCCAACGGCGGCTGCCGAGTAATGGGAGTATGCGGCAAAGACCCGCAGGCCGCGGCACTCCAGGACCTACTCATCCGCGCGTCCCAGGGAATCTCGATGTACGCCCACCGCGCGCGAGCGCTGGGCGCATCCGACCGCGAAATCGACCTGTTTGTGGTTGAAGCGCTCTTCACCACAGTCACCAATGTCAACTTCGACCCCGAGCGCCTAGCCGACCTGGTCCGCCGAGCCGCCCAACTGCGCGACAAGGCCCGCGACATGTACACCCATGCGCTTGCAGCGTCGAGTGTGGCATGGGACGCTGGATCGGGCGCTACGTCGGGCGCGACGTCAGGCGCGGCGTCAGGCCAGCCTGCACAGGCTTTCCAGCCTGCCCCCGACCTCGGCGGGCCCGCCACATTTGCCCCAGCGGACGACTTGGCTGGCCTGGTCAAGCAGGGCGAAGAAGTAGGCGCCGCCTGGATGGCCCGCTCAATTGCCGTAGGCGCCGATGCCGCCGGCGTGGTGAACCTAGCGCTGTTCGGCCTGAAGGGGATGGCCGCGTACGCCGATCACGCACAGATACTGGGGGTCGAGGATGCAGAGGTCTACGGGTTCTTCCACGAAGCCATGGACTTCCTCGCCCGCGACCACTTCACACTGGCCGAAGCTCTGGAAATGGCCCTTCGCGTCGGCGAGGTGAACATCAAGGTAATGGCCATGCTCGACAAGGCCAATACCACGGCGTACGGTAACCCTACGCCCACGCGCGTGCGAGTCACCCCGGTTAAGGGCCACGCCATCCTGGTATCAGGCCACGATCTCGCGGATCTCGAGGCCATTCTGCAGCAGACCGAAGGCAAGGGCATCAATGTGTACACCCACGGCGAGATGCTGCCATGTCACGGATACCCCGGTCTCAAGAAGTATCCCCACCTGGTGGGCAACTACGGCGGCGCCTGGCAGGACCAGAGGCGCGAGTTCGCCGAGTTCCCCGGGGCTATCATCATGACCACCAACTGCATACAGAAGCCTCAGGACTCATACCGGCACCGCATATTCACCACCGGCCTTGTGGCGTGGCCCGGTGTGCGCCACATCGCCGACCGCGACTTCTCCCCCGCGATCGACGCGGCGCTGGCCGAGCCCGGCTTTTCGGAAGACGAGCCTGACCACTACATCACCGTTGGGTTCGGGCACAATGCCGTGATGGGTGTGGCCGGACAAGTGATAGACGCGGTGAAGGCAGGCAAGATCGGCCATTTCTTCTTGATCGGCGGATGCGATGGAGCGAAAAGCGGCAGGAACTACTACACCGAACTTGCCCAGCGCGTCCCGGACGACTGTGTCATACTCACCTTGGCCTGCGGGAAGTATCGCTTCAACAAGCTCGACTTCGGCGAGGTGGCTGGCATTCCAAGGCTCCTCGACGTGGGCCAGTGCAACGATGCTTACTCCGCAGTGGTCATCGCCATGGAATTGGCCAAGGCCTTCGGCACCGACATCAATGGACTTCCCCTGTCCTTAGTGCTGTCGTGGTATGAGCAGAAGGCAGTGTGCATACTCCTCTCCCTGCTTCACCTGGGAGTTAGGAACTTCAGGCTGGGGCCCACACTCCCCGAGTTCCTCACACCCTCGGTTGTAAAGGTGCTGCAGGACAAGTTCGGCATCATGCCGATTACAACCGTTGATCAGGATCTGGTCGCGATACTAGGCCAGGCCTAATCAGGCGGCGAACAGTCTGCGCCCCATGCGGAAGCATCGAATGGCGAGTCTATGGACAGCCTAGCCGGGGATTGCTCCGATAAAGAGGCCTTGCGCAGGCCGTTAGGGAAACCCGCATATAACAGGGACTTAGCGAACCTGTAAGAAATGTGACTGGTTTTCTAGTGACCCTGCTCAAGATGTGTCAGGTTTGAACACCGACGGAGCTAAGGGGTGGTCGGACTTGGATGCTTCTAGTATATCGGCAGGCATTTGATGCCTTCCCAGACGCCCTCGGGAGGGTCACGCACATGGCCATATTATGTAACCCGCCTCTGCCTGCGGCTTTGCTGGCTGTCTGGCTCCAGAAATCGGAAACGCCGTGGCCGGCGCGAATTCTGACAACTCGTGCCGGCCAAACCTGGCAGAATCCGAGCAGGTCGCTCAGAGAACCGGCCACAAAACGAGCAGGATAGGCCAGCACCAAATCAGGCTAACCAAACTCTGTAAGGACTAACCAGCCTCCGTAAACACGATGCACATCTTTTCCATCGCTGTGGGTAATGCATAGTGGAAAGCCCACAGGTGATAGGAACACCACGGGGTCTCATGTGAATACTTGGGGTCTCCCGACCGTCCCTAATCCCTCTTCCTGTGCATCTTGAACTGCAGGAACAACTCATTGTAGTAGCCCAGCATCCGCTTGCCCAGGTTGGCCAGGACCTCTAGGTTGTCGGTGACGTCAGGGTCGGGGTAGAACCTTTCATCGTCGGTTATCTCCTCCGGCAGGTGCTCCAGAGCCGCCGCATTCGGTGTCGCATACCCGACGTATTCGGTGTTCTGCGCGGCGATCTCCGGATCAAGCATGAAGTTGATAAACAGGTGCGCCCCCTCGATGTTCCTGGCGGTGGTGGGGATAACGATGTTATCGAACCATACCATCGATCCCTCGCTGGGTATGACGTAGTCCAGCTTGTCGTTCTCGTCCATTATTATAGCGGCATCGCCCGACCATACGACTCCAACAGCAGCTTCTTCATTGGCGAGCAACATCTTGATCTCGTCTCCCACAATGGCCTTCACATTGGGCGTGAGCTCGCACAGCTTGCTGTACGCTTCCTGCAGATGTTCAGTGTCGATGTCGTTGAGCGAATATCCCAAGCTATTCAGCCCCATGCCTATTACCTCACGGGCGCTGTCTACCAGCAGGATCTCACTTCCCAGCTCCTCATCCCACAGGTCAGCCCAGCTGGAAAACTCCTTCCCTGGAACTAGTTCCGGGTTGTAGATAATGCCCATTGTCCCCCAAAAGTAAGGGACGGAATACGTGTTGCCCTCGTCAAAGGGCAGATCAAGAAAGCGCGGGTCGATATTGTCAAGGTTCGGGATCTTGGAATGATCAAGGGGAATGAGCATGCCCTCAGCCTTCATCTTGTTGATGGCATAGTCCGAGGGGATCACGATGTCAAATGCCGTACCCCCGTGGGCTATCTTGGTCAGCATCGCCTCATTGGAGTCGAATGTCTCATAGATGACCCTGATGCCCGTCTCGCGCTGAAACTTGTGGATCAAGTCGGGATCGATGTAGTCCCCCCAGTTATATACAGTGAGAGTGTCCGCTCCTGAGTAGCCGTTTGACGAGTTCAGATACGACGTGACGCCGACCAGGGCGAATGCCGCTATGAATACCGTGATGAACATTTGCATTACCTTCTTCATTCGCCCGCCTCCACTCTAGCCGGTCTGCCTGGTGTGGTCGCGCGTGTATTCATCACGTAGTAACCGACGGCCAACACCAAGGTGACCATGAAAATCAGCGTCGACAGCGCATTGATGGTCAGCGAGATGCCCTGCCTTGCCCGCGAGTAGATCTCCACCGATAGCGTGGAGAAGCCGTTTCCGGTGACGAAGAAAGTGACGGCGAAGTCGTCCAGCGAGTAAGTTAGGGCCATGAAGAAGCCTGCGAAGATCCCAGGCGCGATGTATGGGACTATCACCCGGGTCAACACGTCCCACCTGGTGGCCCCAAGATCGCGCGCTGCGTAGATCAATGTGGGGCTCATCTCCTGCAGTTTCGGCAGAACCATCAGGACGACAATAGGTACGCTGAAGGCGATGTGAGAGATCAACACCGACGCGAAACCGAGCTTGACCCCCATTGCGGCGAACAGTATCAGAAACGATGCCCCGATGATGACATCAGGGCTGACTATCAACACGTTGTTTAGAGTCAGCAGTGCGCTCCTGAACTGCTTGCTCCGGACATGTGTGATGGCTATCGCGCCCGCGACGCCGATCATCGTGGATATGGCCGCAGAGAACAAGGCTATGGCTAGAGTATTCATGAGAATGATGACCAGGCGCGTGTCCTGGAACACCTCGCCGTACCATTCAAGCGTAAACCCCTCGAAGCTGTGCATGGCCCCACCGCTGTTGAAAGAGTAGTACGCCAGGTAGAGGATGGGAGCGTACAGAATGAAGAAGACCACCATGAGGTATATGGTTATGCCTTTCCCCGTCTTTTTCGAGTTACTTGACATGCTACCTGCCCCCCTCCCCGCTTCCCGTCAACACCATAGTCAGGCCCATGGCGATGATCAAGAACACAGCGATGGTAGAACCCATGCCCCAGTCCTGCGTCACAAGAAAGTGCTGTTCAATGGCGGTTCCCAGGGTAATCACGCGATTTCCCGCAATCAGGCGCGTGATCATGAACAGCGATAGCGCCGGGATGAATACGGCTCGACATCCCGACTTGACCCCGCTAGTTGTCAGGGGGAATATCACTCGGCGGAAAGTGTCCCACCCCGATGCCCCAAGGTCGCGAGCTGCGGCAACCAACGACGGATTGAGCTCGTCGAGCGCGTTGAAGATGGGCAGGATCATGAATGGGATGAAGATGTACACTGCCACGAATATGAAACTGAAGTCGGTGAACAGAATCTGCTTCGTTCCGATTCCTACTGCGCCGAGCAGAGCGTTAACAGGGCCGTAGGTCCCGAACATACCGATGAAGGCGTACGCCTTGAGAAGCAGGTTCATCCATGACGGCATGATCATTAGAAGCAACCAGAGCTGCTTGTGCTTTGTCTTTGTTAGCAGGTACGCTGTTGGATACGCGACCAACAGCGAAAACAGCGTGACCAGGAATGCATACCAGAACGACCTGACTGCCATGCCCATGTAGACCGGTGTGAAGAACCTGCGATAGTTGCCTAACGTCAGCGCTCCATCGATATCGAACATGGAGTAATAGGCGATGAGCACGATGGGCGCGATGACGAAGACAACGATCCACGCCGCGTATGGAATTAGGTATATGTTACGTGTTCTATACTGCATAGCGCGCCTCTTCATACGATTCGATACGCTT
>DAOTAC010000034.1:0-12344 GCA_035382325.1 Bacillota bacterium
CCCTCGGCGAACGTAGGAAGCGTTGGCACTTTGGCGTAGTTTGCGTATGTCGTGAGCCATGCTTCTTTGGAGACCCCGGTAGTGACCGCGATGATCACCAGGGTAGCCAACGCAGCCTCAAGCAACATGCCGCCATACCCTACTGCCAGTGCGCTGGGCTCCTTATCGATCTGCTTCGAGCTGGTGCCGCTCGATACTAAGCTGTGAAAGCCCGATATCGCGCCGCACGCAATAGTGATAAACAGGAACGGGAACATGGAAGGGGCCCCGGCGGGCGACGATACTACTGCCGGTGCAATTATGGGAAGTGGCCGGACGATTATCCCAACTATCAAGAGTACCATCGCCACGCCCAGCTCCAGCGCGTTGATGTAGTCGCGCGGCTGCAACAGACGTTGGACGGGCATGGTGGATGCGAAGAAGATGTAGATCATGATGATGATTATCCATGTAGCCTTGCTGAGGGCGACCGGGATGTACAGGCCTATCCAGATGGTGAGGTACATCAGAACTATTGCGACGATTGATCCGATTAGCAGACTCCCCTTCTTCTCGTACAGATACCGCGACAACCCCATGGCTATCGCGATCTCAATCCAGATCGGGAAGACGCATTGCGGATATTGCACAAACAGGTTGGCCATGAGGATCGCGAATATGGCGATCACGATCCACAAGCAGAAGAAGATGATCAGGAAGAAGAGCGACCTTGTGCGGGGATTCACGACTGACCCCGTGATGTCGCCGATGGACCTACCGTCGTGGCGCATCGACAGGACCAGAGCTCCGAAGTCATGCACGGCGCCTGCGAAAATCGATCCGAAGACCACCCAGAGTAGGGCAGGTACCCATCCCCATATCACCCCTAGCACAGGGCCGACGATGGGACCGGTGCCGGCGATAGATGTAAAGTGGTGACCGGCAAGGATGAACTTGTTGGTAGGAACGTAGTCCACACCGTCGTTGTGTTTCTCAGCAGGTGTGATGTTCCTGGTCGCCAGTTCGAATACTTTTGAGCCCAGCTTCTTTCCATAGAGGTTGTACGCCAGGATGTACAGGGCGAACGTCACAACCATCACCAAGAGAGAATTCACTTAGTTCACCTCCGAATCGCATTTGGGAAACCGCGGATGGTCGATGCTTCCTGGTCTATCCCAACTGCTGATTCGGTACAAATTTACGGACTCCTGCTAATTTGCACCTGTTATGTATAGTCATCTGGAACTGGCGACAAATCATACACTTAGGGCATATCAGCAGGTAAGCGATGACACTACGAAATCTCGGAATGCCTGAGCTGCAGGTGAGAGCACACGTTTCGCGTGGGTGATCAGGTAGAAACACCGAACGAGGCTTAAGCCCTCAATGTGCAGAATGCGGATGGACTGAGCGGTAGTGTCTCCTTGCATCGCGAGACTGGATACCACGGCTACGCCGCCGCCTTCGGCGACTGCGCTCTTTATGGCTTCGACCGAGTCGAGCTGCGCCCGGACGGAGATGCGTTCGGGATCTACGCCAAGAAGCCTCAATGCATCGTCGAAGGTCTTTTGCGTTCCTGAGCCGGGCTCACGGCACAGCATTGGTGCTCGAAGGACCGACTCCAAGGGCACTGGGTCTTCCCAATGCGAGTATTCCTCGGTGAACGGGGCGATCAGCACGAGCTCATCGCGGGCCACGGCGAGATGGTCCAATGATGAGTCTTCGCGAGCGCTTCCTGCCACCCCGAGCTCTGCTTCGTAGTTCCTAATCGCGTCCCACACGGTAGCCGAATCGGCTCGCGATAGCTCAACGAAGACCCCAGGGTAGGCATGGAGGAAGCGCGATACTACCCCTGGGAGAATGTAGTCGGCAGGCACAGTGCTGGCGATCACGCGGAGCCTACCGGAAACGTCATGCTTGTACCGGCCCATTGCGGCGACGGCCTGATCTTTGAGCATCAGAATATCCTCGGCGTAGCGCTTCAGGATCTTGCCGGCCGGTGTCAGCGCGATTCCGCGGCTCTGCCGTTCGAACAATGCCACACCTAGTTCCTTCTCGAGGGCAGCCATCTGCACGCTCACCGTCGGCTGGGATATGTAGAGAGCCTTCCCAGCCGCGGTGAACGTGCCGTGGTTTGCGATGCTTACAAATATGGCAAGCTGTCGTATGTCCACTTCAGGCCGCCCCCTTAAGGAGCCAGGATCACATGTTCACGATCAGGCTGAAGTCGCCGGACTTGGCGGCCTCGAGGATTGGTCCCATGTACTTGTCTACTTGCGATGCCACAAGAGGCACCGGCATGTTCTGCAGCTTCGACTCCAGTTGCGGGTTCTTGGCAGCGCCGAGTGCACGCGAGATGTGCTCATCAGTGAGACCAGGGAGTTCTGAGAGCCTGGTCGGGAAGCCAATCTTGCGGCTCAGGTTGGTCATGCCCTCTGCGACCGCTATCCCCAGTTCACGTCCTGACAGCGCGTCGAGGTCTTGGGCAATGTACCCGTAGCGCCGGAATATGTCGCCCACAAGACGGAGCTTGCCCTCGATCGCAGGCGCGAAGAATACGGCGTAGTAGGGGTTCATTACTGCACAGGCGCGGCCGTGCGACGTCACGTCCACAAGCGAGAAGCTGTTTAGATGGGGCCCGTTGGTCCCTCCGACCATGATGGCGTAAGCCCCGAGATCAGTGGCAAGGCCCAACGCCTCTCGGGGCTCGTGCGCATCGGGATCGGCCATGACCGCAGGAATGCTGGACACAAGCAGCTCGATTCCGACCTCCGCTATCTCCTGTAGCAGGCCGAGGTTTGCGCCCTTTGCGCCGAAGAACACCTCCAGGCAGTGGGCGAGCCCATCGAATGCCCCGTCTAGCGTCACATCAGGCGGCGCGCTTCGGGTCACCGAGTAGTCGAATACGGCCCGGTCAGGGGTTATGATCTCATCCACTATCAGCTTTTTCTGCCCGGCCCAGGCATCAGTGACATTAGAGTACTTTGTGAGGTGTGCTCCTGATCCGGACGCAGTCTGCACAGCCACCATCGGGAGCAGCTTGGCGCCGGTGCGCGTAAGCGCCGGGCCCACCAGACCCATTCCGTAGTAGCCTTCCAGCTCGGGGTCGTCATGACCGAGGCAGGCAACTACATTGGCAGCCTTGGCTGCGTCTATGGTGCTGCCTCCGCCCACGGCTACTATGCAGTCAGGCTTGAAGAGCACTATATAGAGCGCCATTCTGTACACATCGTCCACCAGTGAATTGGGCCTCGATCCAGGGGCAATCCTGCCGCCCGCCAGCTCTATGCCTGACTGGCCGAGGGATGAAACGACCTGGCTCGCGATGGGCTCAAGCCATGCGCTGCGGTTGGCTATTACCAGCGCGCGGCGCCCGCCCAGTTCGTCGGCATAGGCGCCCACTCGGCCGAGTGCCCCATCCCCGTAGGCATATTTGTCTCCTCGGAAACCTTTGATCAAGGCGCGGGCTCGATTCTTCAACTCTTCAGCACGCACTCTACACAACCCTTTCGTTTATCTATGTGTCCGTATGTCGTGACCATGCTCACATTTCGGCAAGACGGTCCGAATTCCTTGAAAGGTTTTTGCTCGGTCTGTAGAATCTCCAATAGGGTAGAACAGACTCATCTTGGGGAGGTCGGATTACCAGCAGTGTTAGAGCAAGTAAAATGCTTAATTCTCGATCTAGACGGTACAGTGTACCTAGGCGACCAGTTGATACCTGGCGCTCTGCTCCTGCGCCAGGCGGCACAGGATTTCGGAATCGATGTGTTCTTCCTCACGAACAATTCCTCGCGCTCTCGAAGCTACTACGCGTCTAAGCTTACCAGGATGGGATGGCCGGTAACCGCCGACGGCGTGTTAAGCTCATCGCAGGCCACAGCAATTGTCCTCAAGAACCGCGGCTATCAGCGACTCTGCGTGGTGGGCACCGATAGCCTCACGGAAGAGTTGACCGCTTATGGTCTCACGGTGTGCGGCGATGAAGAGGAACATGTGGACTGCGTGGTCGTGGGGTTCGACACTTCGCTTGTGTACGGCAAACTGCGGGCGGCCGGAAGGCACCTGCAGAGGGGCACGCCCATGATATCGACTAATCCGGATCTGGTTTGCCCCTTGGAAGGTGGTGAGTTCATCCCGGACTGTGCTGCGATAAGCGCCTGCCTGATGACTGCGTACGGCGTCGCCACTGAGTACATTGGCAAGCCCGAGCGCGGAATGTTGGACCTTGTGGAGGCGAATACGCCATACCGAGGCAAGCAGATTGCCATGATCGGTGACAGGCTGTACACCGACGTCCGTTTTGGCTCCAGATGGGGCCTTTTGTCGGTGCTGACGCTGTCGGGTGAGTCAAGCCTGTCGGACTTAGGCCCGGACGACCATCCCGACTTGATCGTGGACGATGTAGGGCAGTTGGCCAAGATGATCCGTCAGGCGCGCTCGTAGGCCCATAGTTCCTTCTTGCTGGTAGATACTCCAAGCGCTCCGGAGGCCATGATCGATTCGATCTCGTCCACCGTTTCCACCAGGCCCCCGGCTATGAACGGCGGGACCTTGTCCATGGGCAGCCGGTGCGCCATACTGGGAACGACCAGAGCTGGAAGGATCTCTACTGCATCAGGGCGCGATGATGCGATGATCTCGAGGCCGGTCTTGAGCGATTCCGAATCCAGCATGAACAGGCGCTGAATGGCCATGAGGCCTTCGTTCTTGGCCGCTCGTATCAGAGTGCTTCTGGTGGTGAGTATTCCGCGCACGCCTATCTCAGTTGCCAACCACTTGATGCCTGCGGGATCCTTTCCGATGCCCTGCACCAGGTCGAGGTGGCAGAAGACCTGCATTCCCAGGCAGTCGCCGCGCGCACATACATCGCGCAGGTCATAGAGAGTGCCGGTAAGGAAGAACACTAGCTTAGCCCGGTAGCGATGAGCAGCATCTACGTCTTCCACGCGCTTGAGGGCGGGTATTGCCGGATGCTTCGCAAGATGCTGCCATATGCGTTCGCGGTCTCGCTGGCTGAGGCCGGGGGTCCATTCCATGGCCATCCACTCCTTCTTAGCTTGGAGGTACGTACAGTGCGCAGGTTACAATCAATGATACTTGTTACGTCTGTGGTTATCGCGGCAACCTTGGGCGCTGTCACCTATGCTGCCCCTGACGTCCCTAACTGTCCGCTGCATGTTGACGGCGGCTTACTGACCATTGTGTATGATTCGCCAGACTCAGCGCCGGCCCTTTCTGTTGAATACGACGGACTTCAGTTGCTGCTGGTCCATGCAGTTGAGCCGTTCGGGCCTTTCGAGCAGTTTGGCTCTTCGAGACGGCTCGAACTGTTCGCCGGAGCGGGCTTGCCGAAGTGGGGACCCGGCCGTACGGGATCGCTGATGATGTCGGGGCGGACAGCTCCCCTGCCGCATGTCGGTTACCACCTTGCGGTGGGCCGCGCAGATTATGTCCGCTTCGTGGGCATGATGGAGTCGGAGCAACGCCGACGGCTGCTCGGGCACCGGCTGGAGTATTCTCCGACCCCGTGGCTGCACCTCGGGGTGAGCGAGACTGCTGTGGTGTCGGGGGAGGCCTCTCCCTTGCTCTACTGGCCCTTTCCCGGGCTTCCGCTGTATGCTCTGCAACGGGCTGTCAGCCAGCGCGACATTGCGCAGGACAGTCTCATCAATGTCAACTTCGGAGCCGACTTCGTGGCGACACTGCCTGGGGAGGGGCGACGGCCGGAACTGCAAGCATACGGAGAGCTGCTGATCGACGACGCGCAGGGAACAATGTCCGACAGGGATTCGGTTCCGGACTTCCTGGGCGGGCTGGTCGGAGTGCGCGTTCCACGATTCACATCGGATCCTCGCTTCTCGGCGTACCTTGAGTATGTGGCGATCTCGAGCTACGTATACTCCCACAGAAATCCCGACAACAACTACGTGTACCGCGGAACGATAATCGGACATAGCCTGGGGCCTGACGCCGACATGCTGGCGGTTGTCACGGATTTCCGTCCGGACTCCAAAACAGCGGTGTCGCTTACCGGCGCCGTTGTTCGCCATGGTGAGAGCGAGATCGGCCATCCGTGGTCGCCTGCGGAGGGCCGCGATCGCGAGTTCCCGAGCGGCATCGTTGAAAAGACGCTCAAGGCATCGCTGGAAGTGGAGAGGATGCTGCTTGAGCCCGTGTTGATCGTTGGGCGATTGGAGCTTGGTACAACGTTCAACAAGGGGCACGTCCAGGGCAGTACACAGAGGTACTGGAGTGCCGCGGCAGGTATCGGCGTCAGGCTGTAGCGGGCAGCGACGGTGCGCAGGAATCAGAACACGAACCGCAGCCCTGACCTGAGCTTGCCGTAGTTGCGCGGCGGGATGAGCCATTCGAACTCGGCGAACCATGCGCCGAACTCGCCTCCGCCGACCAGGTGTAGCCCGGTTGAGTCAGGGGCGAACTCACGGGTGAGGCCCACCCCTCCGTAGAGGCAGGTCAAGATCGTGAACTGCCTCGGGTAGACTAGGAGCACCGACGCCCCGGCAGACCCCGGCCCGCGCCTGATGTCAAGGTTGACCGCGAGACGCAGGTATTGTGAGAGACTTGCTCCCAGGCCTGCGCTGACACCGTCTGCGAGGATGAAAGACACCTGTGCACGATCCAGATGGGGCCATGCAGAGCCTGCTGCCGAGGCCTGCGCCGGCAGCATTGCCAGTGCGACTGTGCATAGCAGAACCAGTGTGACGAGTGCGGTAGTCTTCTTCATTGAATACGCTCCTTATGTACATACATTCTGCGTGGAGGACCCGATATTGAGAGACGCAAATGGACCCAAAGCCGATAAATACTCCGAGTCATGGGCCGCCCTGTGGTGGCTCTTAGCACTGGCATACCCAGTTCTCCTGATAGTCGCCGCAAGTCGCCCCGAATTCGGAGCCGAGTTCACCCAGATGCTGGTTAAACGACTGTTGCCGGGCCTTGCAGGCCGGCAGGTTCACGTGCTGGTGGTGGCAATACGCAAGTCCGGACATTTCCTCGGCTATTCTTTATTCGCCACGATTCTCGTAAACGCCTTTCTGTCTTTCTCACGCCCTCCGCGCAACCGCAGGACCGTGGTGGTCGCGTACCTGGCGGCCGCAATCGCGGCCGTGGGGGTCGCGGCCATAGACGAGTACATCCAGGTGAGCGCGGCATTCAGATCCGGGTCGCGACAGGACGTGCTGCTGGACTCACTGGGTGTGCTAGCGGCTTTGGTCGTCCGGATCAGGCGCCCCGAGTAGGGCACGCGGTCAGCACCCATGTGGGAATACACACATGTGGGAACACGTGTCGCTTCCGGCACGTATGAGCTATAATAGGAAAGGCTGTCTGTCGAACTCGCGTCGGCGGCCTGAAGGATGGTGGAGGATTGATGTTGATGACTCTTCGAAAGGCTAAGTTCGCTGCGTTAACGATACTAGTGGGAGTTTTCGCCCTTTTAGCAGCGTGCCCGGGTTCGGCTCTAGCGGCGCACCTTATCGTGACCCTAACCGACGGCTCACAAGTTACGTACAACATTCCGGTTGACGAGTCGAATGTTCAGTCAGTGGCTCTGGGCTCATCGCAGCAATCAATGACCGATGCCGAAGCGGCCATTGCCACGGTGAACGGCCAACCCATTACTAGGCAGGATTTTTACATAGCTCTATCGGAGGCAGCGGGGAGGCCTGTGCTGGATCAGCTCATAAGCGAAATGCTGCTTGCACAGGCTGCGACCGAGGCTGGTGTTTCGGTGTCCAATGAAGAAGTGGATCGGGAATTCGAATCCGTTCGCCAGCAGGTGGGCCCGGAATTTGAGAGTCTTTTGGCGCAGTATGGAATGACCGCCGACGACCTCAGGAAGAACATCAAAATCAGCCTGCTCGTCTTCAGAGTGTCTACGAAGGACGTTGTGGTGACAGATGAGCAGATTGCTGCCTACTACAACGAACACACGGCCGACTTCGAGAGCCCTGAGATGGTCAAGGCCAGTCACATACTGGTCGAAACCGAAGCAGACGCGCAGGCGGCTCTGGACCGAATCAGCGCAGGAGCGGATTTTGCCGACGTGGCGGCAGCTGTGTCGATGGATCCTATGACGGCCCAGAACGGGGGAGACCTCGGGTTCTTTGCCGCGGGAGAGATGGTGCCCGAGTTTGGGGACGCTGCGTTTGCATTGAAGACTGGTGAGATCAGCGGGATAGTAAAGACTGACTATGGTTACCATATCATCCAGGTTACTGACAGGGTTGAGCCCCGCCGCGCGTCCTTTGAGGAGGCTAGCGGCGTAATCGAGCGACTGCTTAGAAGCGCCCATGCGATGAAACCGGCGGATCTCATCGCTCAGCTTAAGGAGACGAGTCTGATCACTGTGTTCGATTCCAGGTTCACGGATCTGGGTACAATACCGCTACCTTAGGAGTTGTGGTCTTATGCTGCGGACGGTTCTATTCGACCTCGACGGCACGTTGGTACATTTCGAGTTCGATGATTTCATGAAGGCGTACCTAGGGGCCATCAGCAACAAGGTTGCGCAGCTAGTTGACGCCAAGGTGTTTGTGGCCCAGCTACTTGCGTCTACAGAGGAGATGGTCAGGTCACTCGATCCCGCGAGGACCAACCACGACGTGTTTGCTGACCATTTCTTCTCAGGTCTGGGGCGCACGGAAGATGAGCTGATGCCTGTATTCGACGCATTCTACGATGAAGACTTTCCGCGTCTTCGTGACGCGCTTGGCGTAGAGCCGCACCCCCTGGCGCGGCCGATGATCCAAGGGCTGATCGATCGCGGTTACGAAGTGGTGATCGCCACCAATCCTGTCTTTCCGGCCAATGCCATAGAGGAGCGGATGAGATGGGGCGGACTGGATGGTATACCTTACCGACACGTTACCTCCTACGAGACTTCGCATTTTTGCAAACCCAACACTGAGTACTACGCGGAGATCCTCGATGTAGTGGGCAGATCGCCTCACGAGTGCATGATGGTTGGCAACGACACGTGCGAGGACCTGGTGGCAGGGGAACTTGGTATCACTACCTACCTGGTCGAAGATTACATGCTCGACCGAGGCCCCTACCGGGCAGTTCCGGATCATCGGGGTCGCTTCGAGGACCTGGCGCGGTTCCTGGGATCTCTGGGTTGCGTTGGCGCCTGACAGGCGCCCCATCGACAAGCACCGCATCGCCCATCGCCCGACGGTTACTCCGATCCGACCGAAGCGCCGCCGGAGTCCGCCGGGCTGGCTGGCGCGGCCGGACTTGCCGGGTTGGCCGGGTTAGCCAGGTGGATTATGCCGGCTACCTGTGACACGTCGAGCACGAACGCTATGCCAGTTCCGGGCCGCTCAAGCTGGCCGGCCTTTATGATCGCTTGCAGCACTGACTGCGTGCGCTCTCGGGGAATGAGGGTGAGGACTACCTCTTTCTCCGGCTCAATCAGTATTCCGAAGAAGCTCTTGCGCTCATGCACTCCGGTGCCCCGCCCGTAGAGCACGGTGCCGCCCTCGGCGCCCGCGCTCCGCGCAGCTTCCACTATCTCGTCTGCCCATCCCTTGTTTATGATCGTTACGATGAGATCGAACTCCCCACCGACGGTTGGTCTTTCGTGTGACATATCGAATTCCCCCCATCAGAAGTATCTGCCTCGCCGGGCACGGCGATGTCTTTCTTCGCTCTGAATGCGAAACTCAACCCCTCCACTGCAAGCGTGGAAGCCAGCGCAATGAGGCACACAAGCCCGAAACCCGAGCCGATGGTCGGCCCTCCCGGCTGCTGGGCCGCGATGCCCAGGCCCAGCGACATGAGGAAGGTTACCGTAAGCGGGCCGGTCGCCACCGCGCCTGAGTCGAAAGATATCGCGGCGAACGCCGGATCGATCCATCGGAGAAGCGCGAGGGCGACCCCGTAGCCTGGGATGATGATGTGGGTGAGCGGACGACCACGTGCGACGAAATAGTAGCCCAGCGATACCAGTGACGCTACTCCTAGAGCCATGGTGCCGAGTAACAATCGTTCGCGGATGTGGCCTGCCGAGGCCTTTTCCACTTCGCCGCTGAGCACGCGGGCGGACGGTTCGGCCAACACCACGAGCAGACCGAGCACGAACCCGACGGGCAGAACCGCGATCGGGTTGTCCATCTTGCCGAGCTGAGCGCCGAGCGCCCGACCGAGGGGCACAAAGGCAATGTTGACGCCCTGAAGGAAGAACGAGAGGCCTATGAATGTCCACACAATGCCTACCGCCACACGACGCACGAAAGTGCGCGGCAGCTTGAGGTAGAATACCTGGAAGACTGTGAACAGCGCGCCCAGCGGTATCAGTGTGCGCGCCACTTCGGCCATCACTTGCCCAAACCCGTGAAACACCACTATGCGATCCATCACATGAACACTCCCCACACCATTAGCACCAGTATAGGGCCGAGCGTCGCCAGTCCTACCAGCCCGAACTCGTCGGCCAGGGTCTGTTTTCGTTGAAGCACAGACGCTGTGCCCAGACCAAGGGCGATGATGCACGGCACGGCCATGGGCCCTGTAGACACGCTGCCCGAGTCGAGGAAGAGCGGCACTAGCTGAGGGTGTGTGAATGCCGAAAGCACAATTACCGCCGCGTAGGCCCCGGCGAACAGCCATTTGATAGGGATGTTGAGAAGTATCCTGAGTATTGCGATGGTGGCCAAAAGCCCCATCCCGCCGGATAGCAGAACCGCCAGGACCTGCGGGTTGATGCCCGAATCGGGAAACGAGCCGACCTGCGCGACCAAAACGTGCACTGACGGATCAGCGATCGTGACGCTGAAAGTGAAGATGAAGGCTGTGGCCACCAGTAGCGCGGTCGACCCGCGCCTGGGCAAGTAGGCGCCGATCATCTCACCCATTGGAAGTAGCGCTATGCGGGTGCCTCTGAGAAACAGGAACAGACCTGCTGTGGTTAGCACGGCCCCGACCAGGAGTTGTGCCAGCATCACCCATGACAGGCCCAGGAAGACCGTACTCAGGATCGCTACGGCCAAGGTGAGCGGCGCTACTGCGTTGACTACTTCTGAAACGGCTGCACGAAATTGGCGAGACACCGAGCACTCTCCTTTCTGATTGTATCTTCGCTTCGCGTCGCGAGAGTCCTCTTAGTCGTCGCCTTCGATATCCTGGAGATATGTGAGATTGAGACGCACCAGGAAATCCTCTTGCAGTTGATGAAGGTGAAATCGGCTGCCGTGACTATGAAGTAAAGTGAAGGTACCCATATCGTTTAGAACGGAGAGGCTGAAGTTGGGCTGTAATCATACTGGTGACCACGGAAATTCGGTGCAGGCGCAGGTCATGTTGTCTCATTCAGTATTGCCGGTGGGCAGGCCCGGAAAGCTGTGGGCAGTCGTAAGGCTGTCGAGCGGGTCGGTACAACAAGGCGCTGCTGAACGGCTGCCGCTCAATGTGGGCGTGGTTCTCGACCGAAGCGGTTCCATGGGGGGGCGCCCTCTCGACTATGTCAAACAGGCCGCCAAGTTCCTGGTGGAACAGGTTGGCGCGAACGACTTCCTCTCACTGACGGTGTTCGACAGCCAGGTCGATGTGGTCTTCCCGGCGCAGCGCGTAACCAATAATGACGTGCTTAAGCAGGCCGTTGATTCGATTGTTCCCGGAGGATCAACTAACCTATCGGGCGGGCTGCTCAGAGGCTACGAGGAGACCCTGAAAGAGTGCAGGTCGGATCAGGTCAACCGAGTCCTCCTGCTCACTGATGGAATGGCCAACGCCGGCACAGTAGACCCCGATATGCTGGCCGGCAAGTCTGGGGCAATGCTGCGTAAGGGAGTGTCGCTCTCCACTGTCGGAGTAGGACTCCACTTCAACGAAGACCTGCTGATTCAGCTGGCGGAAGCAGGAAAGGGGTCCTACTACTACGTTCGGGAGCCTGACGAAATCCCCAGCGTATTCGCGTCCGAGCTTCAGGGGCTGCTCTCGGTGGTCGCACAAGGTATCAGCCTGGAAGTGCACGGCCTATCGGGATGTCGCGCAACAGCAGTCCTCGGTTATGAGCCGGCGTTTGACGACACCGGCATGTCGCTCAGTCTGCCCGACATGTTCCACGATGAGCAGAAGTTGCTGGCGGTGGAAATCGACCATCCCGCTCTGCCTGCAGGCGAACACGAGATCATCAGGATGAAACTGTCATATGCAGACGCCGCCCACGACTTGGATTCGGTGTCGCTCGAGGTAACGGCCAAGCTAGCTGTGTGCTCCGCAGGCGACCAGCCAAAGGAGCCTATCTTCGAGGTCATGAAGATCGTTGAGCTTGCCAGGACCGCGATTGCAAAAGACCGGAGCGTCGAAGCAATAGATCGCGGCGACTTCGAATCTGGCCG
>DAOTAC010000035.1:0-12326 GCA_035382325.1 Bacillota bacterium
ATGTGCCGAGCCCGCTTGCTCCGCCCCCGGGCTGTCCATTCCATCCGCGCTGCCCCAGGGCCAAGCCCGACTGCATGGAACCCGGCCGCCCACCGCGCGAAGTGGAAGTGGCGCCAGGGCACAGAGTTGCGTGCAATTACCCGGTGGAGTGAGCGGGGTTAGCTCGACCACAGGACAGACGTCGATGGACTTGTCGACTCGCCCGCTTGTTAGCCGGGTCATACCATTCATGATACTGTCACGGCATGAGTTGGGATGAGAAGAGGGGGACTCTATTGGAAAGTGAACCCAATGTGTATGCCGAGGGCGCCATCACCTGGGCAGTTGATAAGCTGGGTATCACCGATTATGCGTTTCTGTGCTATCTGTTCGTTGAGGATGCTTACGAGCTTGGAAACAGCATCGTGCTTGACGGACAGGGGTCGACAGCCAAGGAGGCAGCAGACGCGTACTGTGCGCGAGAGCATCGAGGCGTTCCACCGAGAGGCGCATACGTCTTCTACGATTGCTTAGGAACCATCGAGGGCGAGTACCGTAACTGGGGCCATATTGGATTGTCTCTTGGTGATGGGCAAGTCATCCATGCATGGAACCGAGCCCGCACCGACCACTACTTAGGTATCGAAGAGTTGACTCCCGGACCTGGGTTTGAGAAGCCGCAGTACGTTGGATGGACTCCGGTGGCGACGATATTGCGCGGGATGACCGTAACTCGAGGGACCTCGGGCCACCAAGCGCGTCTGGTGATCGCCGCTGTCCGCTCCTTCAGCACTAGGGGGAGTAGCCTTGAAGGCAGCACTGCTTGTGCCTCGTATCACCGCGGATCGCACTGCAAATCTCGACCGTGTTGAGCAGATGGCGGCGGACGCTGCCGGCTCGGGTGCCGGGCTCGTACTGCTGCCGGAAGCTGTGCTCACGGGCCTGATCAACAACGATGACCGGGCGCACGATCTTCCGCTCGGTCAGTCCGTTCCGGGCCCGGCAACGGAGAGACTCGGGGCTGTAGCTTGTCTGAACGGCCTGTGGATTGGTTTTGGACTGATTGAGAGAGACGGCGATTGTCTATATGACTCCGCCGTCCTGATCGCACCGGACGGCTCCGTTGCCTTGAGGTATAGACGGAACCAACCACACTGGCACGGTGTCGCTGCGGACCCAGCCATCTACAGGCACGGAACCTCCATCGAAGTCGCCCGCACGCCCATCGGGAATGTCGGCTTTCTCATCTGCGGCGACCTCTTCGATGATGCCCTGGTTGTCCGCTTCAGAGCACTCCGCCCTGACCTGCTCCTGTTCCCTTTCGCCCGGTGTTTTCCGGATGGGTCGGCAGATCAGGCTCGCTGGGATGCAGAGGAGATGCCGGAGTATGCTCGCCAGGTCGCGTCGGTGGGCGCGCCCGCTCTCATGACCAACTACATCGGCGATCCCGATATTGAGGAGTGCCCGAGCTTCGGAGGCGCCTTCGCCGTTTCGGCAGGCGGTGAGGTTGTAGCGTCCCTGCCGCTGGGTGTGGAAGGTATTCTTCTTGTCGACCTAGATAGACTTCTTTGAGACGATTGTGTGCGGGCGTGCCGGTTTTGCTGCTGCGCTTGACTGAAGATCAGCGGAGGAGGAGATAGGCATATGCATGATCCTGATGTACACTTCAAGCGAATAACTGCTGCCACAGTGCTGGACGTATGCAAGCTCAGTCAAACCCTCTCTGATGAGCAGCGTAAGATGGTTGCCGACAACGCAGTCTCGCTCGCGCAAGCCGCCTATTCAGACGGAGCGTGGGTGAGAGCAATCTACGCGGACAGCGATCTCGTCGGCTTCATAATGCTGCATCTCGGATCGGACTACGACGATGGGATTGACTGCCCTGGCGTGTTCCTCTGGAGACTGATGATTGCAGGGCCTTTTCAGGGGAAAGGATACGGCGCTCGCGCCATACATAGGATGCTTGCTCATCTGCGGTCGATGGGTGTGCGCGAACTATACACGTGCTGCGAGACTGGTCCGGCAGGCCCGGAGGGGTTCTACCGGCGACTTGGGTTCGAGCCCACTGGAGACTGCTACGGAGACCAGCCCGAATACGTCCTGAGGCTGGACGAGTGAGCTCCGAAGACGACAAGCCGTTCGCGGCGCCTAACAAGCGTGCCCCGTGGGACGAACTTGGGCTGGCGGATCAACTGGAACTGCTGAGCGCCGCCGCTGACACGCGAATCCGCCAGACCGGGCTGAGTGCTGACGCACTATCGGTGTGGTAAGATCATCTTGGCACTTGACGTAACGGCAAGAAGGTGGTACCAGCAATCGCCGTAACTGAAACACTGATCAGCGAGATGGTGCTGGTAGCGGCATCCGAATGCAGTCTTGACGCTGACATCCTCTCTGGATCCTGCGCTGGCGCTGCGGACGAGAATTCGGGTGTAGATCTTGTGATTGTCAGAGCTAGGCCTTTCTACAGCGGACCGAGTGTACGGAGAAACCAAGATGTCAAGATATGCCGAGATGACAGACATACCGGCATGAATAGAGGAGGCCGGAGCCTATGACCAACGAGTTTACGGCAGTCATCGAGCAAGACTGCGAGTGGTTCATCGCCTACTCTCCCGAAGTGCCTGGCGCCAACGGCCAGGGGAGGACGAAGGATGAAGCGCTCAAGAGCCTTTCGGAGGCTATCCGCCTGATCCTCGAGGACCGAAGGGAGCAGGGGTTGCGCGGCATCCCCCCTGACGCGGTCGTCGAGAGGGTTAGTGTCCAGTGAAACGAGGCGCACCGCAAGCATGTCCAGGGCACGGGATCGAGTGCGGTGGCTCAGCTCGGGCCTCAGAGCGCCGCCGCTGACACAGGCCACCTCAGCTGGCATCATACCTGCGATGATTAGCGTAATGGGGGTCTGCTTGCATGCGAGCGTGGAATAGGGCTGTGTCCATGATCGTGCTGGGCAGTATCGCACCTATTGCCCTGATGCTCCTCGGCTGGTGGGGGACGCTCTGGCTCCTTGGCGATACCCCGTGGATTCCATGGATGGCAGGGGCCGGTTTCCTTGCCGGGCTCACACTGGACGCGACGATCCTGCGCAGCCGATTGGGTTCGCTATACACCATTCCGTGGCCGGCCCTCGTGTGTGTGGCGGTCTTCTACTCGGTCTTGATCTACGGATTCTTCATGGCCTTTCCGGTTCCAAACCTGATTGTCGGGATACTCGGCGGTTTTGTCGTAGGTAGTCGCCACGGCGGAGATCGCATACGCACCTTGAGTGCCGAGCACGACGCTCGCATTGCAGCGGTTGTTTCTGCAGGCATTCTGTTCGTGCTATGTTGTGTGACCGCGTGGTTAGCGCTGACAGAGCCTACTATTACTAGTCAGGTGCAGCACATGCTCGGCTTGCCATTCGAGCCCACCATAGGTCTGCTGCGAGTGGTCACGCTCATCGGAGGTCTGGGTTTAGTGGCTGTAGAGTACTTCGCCACATTGGCCACTGCGGACTGGGCACGACGTGCTGGTCCGGCCGGAACCGCAGAGGATCGCCGCTGACATATGCGGCTACCAGATCGCCCCATCCTCAAACCTGCCTAAGTCAAACCTCGAAGAAGGTTGATAACGGGACTGGCATTTCTGGAAGGATTACGCAGTGTTCTATCGAAATACAAGTCTGCGAGGATTCCAGAATCTCGGGGGCCGAAGGACTATGGCTCCCACTTGCTTTGGTGCAGGTAGGCCGTCCCAAGACTTCGACGAGGAGGAAAAACATGAGGTATCGCAAGCCATTGCTCGCACTCATCATTTGCTTGGGCCTCACATCGCTGGCGGGTTGTAACGGTTGCGATGGGGTAGGGACTAAGACATTCAGTATCACTGGGCGTGTGACAACCGCTGGCCTTGGCCACCCAGTGACAGCACATCCAGTCACAGGAGCAGCAGTTTCAGTAGGCCAGGTTGCGGCCACGACAAACAGCGCAGGTGCATTTGAGCTCCACGGGCTTACGACGACTGACAGTCAGGTGACGATCACAGTCACCAAGAAAGACTACGCCCCGGCAACGGCCACCGTTGCGGTCTTCAACAACGCCACCATAGTGCAGGACTTCTATCTTGTATCTGCTCCGGCCGGTACAGGGATAGTCTCTGTGGATGGCCGGGTTGAGTTCATGGCGAGCGAACTGTATGGGAGAGTTGCCGCTGCCTCGCACGATGCGTGGACCGATCCTGTCGCCTTGGGGGAGCCGGATAGTGTGCTCGTGGAACTAGAGAGTGACCTTACTGCCGCCAACGTTGATGCGCTTTTACGAGATGTCGGGAGTAGTGCGTACGAGATCAGGCAAATCATCAACAGGGCAATAGTGAAGGTTCCTCAAGGGCGATCACTAGACGAGTTTATGGACGAGATCAAGAGAAGTCCCATGGTGAGATCCGTTGAACCCAATGGTCTTGTAGCGGCTGCCAGGGTCCCCAATGATCCGAGCTACTCACAGCAAGCCTACTGGTATGGGGCCATGAATCTCCCCGCCTCATGGGAAACGATCACAGGAAGAGCAGACATTACTATCGCGGTAGTCGATACTGGTCTACGGTACAATCACCCTGATATCGGCAACCTCGTTCCAGGCTGGGACTTCGTGGACGGAGATAGTGACCCGTGGGATCCGGGTAAGCCAGGCCAATCAATCAGCAGTCACGGCACCCATGTGGCTGGAACGATAGGGGCACTGACAAACAACTCTATTGGCGTTGCTGGTATAAACTGGAACGCGCGAATTATGTCAGTTCGCGTGCTCGACACGACGGGTCGGGGCTCGTGGGCAGATATCTCCTCAGGAATCCGGTGGGCCGCCAATGCAGGGGCGGATGTCATCAACCTTAGTCTAGGTGGTTACGAGGGCTCAAGTGTGCTACAGGAGGCGGTCTCTTACGCTGCACGTAGAGGCGCCATAATCGTCGCGGCGTCCGGCAATGACGGGATTTCCTCAGTGATGTATCCGGCCGCTTATCCGGAAGTGATAGCCGTCGGGGCCGCCGCGAAGCCTAATAGCGTAGCCGACTTTTCCAACGGAGGGACTAGCCTCGATCTCATCGCTCCTGGGGTCAGTGTATATAGCACCAATTACAGTGCCTCGACTGGGCATGGCTATGCATATGCGCAGGGGACCTCAATGGCGTCGCCCCACGTTGCCGGGCTGGTAGGGCTGATGCTGGCGAACGGCGTACCATCATCCCAAGTGCGAGAGGTGTTACGGGAGACAGCGATACGACCACAAGACATGCTTGGATGGGACACGTGGTTCGGTTACGGTTTCGTGAATGCTTACGCTGCAGTTACTAATGCCCGTCTCACGAGGGCTGCTCTCGTCGCCACAAACGACCAATTCGACGCCATCAGCTCTGTCGTGTACCCAGGGAGTAACAGGCAGTTCAGCATGACTCGCTTACCGCAAGCTGCGGCGCTATATGTCTTCGGGTGGATCGATGTCAACAACTCTCGGTCTCTGGATGACGGCGACTACACAGGCTATGCGCAGCTTTCTACGTTAGGCAAGACGCAGGTGCCCGCGTTCATTACGCTGAACATTCATTCGGAATGGAGTCCGAGCATCCAGGAGACCATCAACAAGGGTCTTGGCGCTATCGGCGTGAGGTGAGCTGAAGACGGCCCCTATAAAGAGATCATGGCGCAAGGCAATCTCCTGCTAGTTGGTTCCATCGGTCTACACTCCTGATTTGACCGTCGGCAGGGAGTGAAACGAACGTGCTCGCCTCCGAACGCGACCCAGAGGAAGCTGAAAGCGTCAGCGAAGTGCGTAGCGCCGGGCAGGTATCAAGACCTGCCCGGCGCCAACGTTTCACCCGGGCGTCGCGTGGTTACGCCCATCTGGACATCCGACCCTGGGTTCTGGCAATCCCGCTCGTCTCTCCTCTCCAACTTTGTAGCGTTCACCGCAGATGCTGAACGTTACATCCACACATGCTGCCCTGAGGCGCTCCTTGTCAACTATGCCAATCCAATGTCGATGCTGTGCCGTGCCATAGAATCGGTTTTGTCTAAAGGGCCCTGAGTATCGGCACAGGAAGAACCAGAGTCTTGACGAATCGTTCCGGAGATAAGTGAGGCGCATTGGGCGCCGGGGAGTCTCAAGAGAAGAGCAAGACGGAACCCTAGTCGAGGACAAGACGGGGATAAGAGGGGAGCGGTCTAGATGAAGGTGACAGTCTTCAACGGCAGCCCGCGGGGGCGCAACAGCAACACTCATAGGATCGTTGAACCGCTGCTGGAAGGGGCAAGAGAGGCAGGAGCCGAAACAGAAGAGGTATTCCTTGTAGAGCGCGACATTAAGCACTGCCGGGGCTGCTTTGGCTGTTGGGGCAAGACACCGGGAAAGTGTGTGATCAACGATGAGATGCCCAGACTGATGGATCTCTTTCTTGAGTCGGACTACGTGGGACTGGGCACTCCGATCTACTCTATGTACATGACGGGATTGCTGAAGAGCTTCACGGAAAGACTCCTGCCTCTAGCCACGCCTCACATCCGCAAGAATGCGGATGGCACCTTCTATCATGACGGCAGAGTCAAGCGATTCCCGCGCGTGTTCTGCGTGGCGAATTGCGGATTCCCCGGGGAGCACAACTTCGACCTGCTTAAGGCCATGGTTGTTCAGATGTCCCCTGTGCTGGAGGTCTATCGTAACTGCGGAGCGATTCTTAGTGACGCCGGAGCAGCTGACATCCCAGCGATTAGCGAGTTCTACGACGCACTGCGGCAGGCCGGCAAGGAGATGGTTACCGGCGGTCGGGTCTCTGACGAGACTGTCAGGAAAATTCACGCCGAGTTGATCAGCGATGAGGAGTATATGGCTCACGCTAACAAGGACTGGGATGAGGAGATACGCAAGGCAGAATCACAGGGCTAGCAGGTGATTGTGCCAGAGGGGGTATCCCTTCGAAGTATTGCTTTGCAGACTCACTTGTGAGATGATGGTGCTGTTTCCAGCGGAAGGATACTCGAAAGCGACTTGGGGAGGGCTGCCAAGTGAGACGTTGGGCAAAACAGAGGTGGCTTGCGGCTGTTATCCTAGTTGGCGCCCTGGGCGCTATGGGCGCTCTAGGCGCTGTGGCTACGACGACGGCTGTTGCAGAGGATGCGGCGGCAGGCTTTCCCGACATGTCGGCTATCGATCGCCTCGTAGACCGGCAGATGAACAAGCACCGCATCCCGGGCATCTCGCTTGTCGTGTTCGAGGACGGTGAGGTGACCTATGCCAAAGGCTACGGCACCGCAGGGCATGGGCAACCCATGACGCCTGATACACCGATGATCATAGGTTCGACCACGAAGCCGTTCACAGCAGTGTCTATCTTGCAGCTAGTCGAGCAGGACCTCGTCGACCTTGACTCGCCTGTCAAAGCTTACCTGCCGTGGTTCCGCGTGTCAGACCCCGTTGCTTCGACGAGCATCACTATCCGCCATCTATTGAACCATACAAGCGGACTCTCCGAGCTCGGTTACAACCGCGTGCTACGTAGCGACGCGACGCTTGAGCAAGGGGTGCGTGACCTCCAGCATGCCCGGTTGACTGCGCCTGTGGGCACTACATTCCAGTACTTCAACCCCAACTACGCGACCCTGGCGCTGATTATCGAGACAGTCAGCGGGCAGTCCTACGCGAACTATGCGACTGAACACATCTTCGAGACGCTGGGGATGACCAACAGCTATGCCGATAAAGAGGATGCTCTGGAGGCAGGGTTGGCCCAGGGGCACAGCAAGCTGTTTGGTTTCCCTGTAGCCCGCGGGCCTGTCTTCCGCGCCTACCTGCTGGGTGCAGGCTACATCGTTTCGACTGCACGCGACCTGAGCCGTTTTCTGATGGCAATAGACAATGAGGGGGCCTATGAAGGCGGCAGGATCTTGTCCTCGGATAGCGTAGCACTCATGGCGTCGCCGCCTGACCAGGTGCGGGGCACTAGCTACGGGATGGGCTGGAGCGCCGGCACACACCGCGGAGAGCCGATCGGCGGGCACGGAGGTTCCGATGAGGTGTATTCGTGTCAGACGGCGTTACTAACAGACCGGCATCGCGGCTATGCCTTGCTCATGAACGAACAGCATCTCATAGACGGCATGGTGGCCTCCAGCCAACTTCAGATCGGCCTCCGGGACTTGCTCATCGGGCGACAGCCCGATGATGGTGGGATTTCAATGAAGCTCATCGGCATCGTCATACTTGCCGTGTTCCTGATCGCGCTCGTAGGCACGATTCGTTCCTTCATACGCATGCGTGGATGGAGTCGCGAAGCCAGGTCTCTTACAGCTCGGCAGATAGCGTGGCGGATCGCGCCGCACCTGTTGGTTCCGGCTCTCACCCTAATCGTGCTGTACAGCTTCCTCGGGAGTGTGATTCTCAGAGAGCCGAGGGCTTGGAACTTCCGGGTCGTAGGAGCTTACTTCATGCCGGACATCGCATTGCTCCTGCTACTGGCCATCGTGCCAGACATTGTGCAGGGCATCTATATGATAGCAGCTGCCATGGCGGACCGCCCCGCCGGCCGCGCGGCCAGGCCTCGGGGCAGCAGCCGGCGGTAGAATTCGGCCAACGTTGTCCCAGCCACTATCGCGCATGGTCTTTGCCAGTCTACCGAAGTTGAACCTTCACAGTTCATCTAGCAAGGCTTGCGAGAAGGCCCTATCCCTTCCCGCCATCGCCTCCTGAGCTTCCATATTTGTCGAAAAGATAGTCCAAGGCCTCGGCGTAGCCCTCGAAGCCCTTGCCTACTATCACCTTTTCGGCGTAAAGCGCAACATAGGAGAACTTCCGGAAGTCTTCCCTCGATCCGATATCGGTGAGGTGTACCTCGACGACGGGCAGACTCACAGCCTTAAGTGCGTCAAGTATGGCGATGTTCGTGAAGGTGTAGCCGGCAGCGTTCAAGATGATGGCGTCGAATCTCCCCCTGGCTCGCTGAATCGCCGTGATAAGCCTACCCTCGCAGTTGGATTGCGAAACCTGAACGAAAACACCCTTTTGTTTGCCCTCTTGCTTTATGAACTCCACAAGCTCCGAGTAGGTCCTGTCGCCGTAAAGCTGACGTTCCCTGATGCCCAGCATATTCAGGTTGGGGCGGTTAAGTACAAGTACTCTCACCGCACTCTTCCTCCCAAAATCACCTTATCAGGTTTCGTTTATCCTTTCGAGAATCGCCGTCGCGGCGCCTTCCACAGCGGCCGGTTATGGATCTCGAAGTCGCAGAATCTCTCGCGTACAAGACTTCCCTAGATGTTCTCGCCGCTCGAGCGCACGGCGTGGCTTGAGGTCGGTGAAGTGTGCGGGGAAGACGTGGTCGCCCGCAGGGGTTCCACGTCTTTCCGCAGAAACCCTGCGCACGTCTACGCCTTAGTTCCATTGTAGATCAGAATGGCGTCCTTGAGGACAGCTGCTGTGCCGGACGGAAAGATGACTGCTGAGGCACAGGAATATACCCCCGGGGGTATCCGCCCGGGGATAAGGTCACATTCTGACACCAGTTTCGGCGAAAAACGCAAGTTCTGAGTACATCGATTTAGGCCGGGGTCCCCGGGGGGCGAATCGACCCCAAAAAAGGAGCCCTCGGGGCCAGATACCGCCGATTTAGTGGTGAAGCGCTGGCGCAACGTGCCATCGCTTACGTGCCGTTACCAAATGAACCCATGATGTGGGATATTATGTCGGTCCGCCCGTCTGCTTCACTGCCCAAACGCGTCGGATACCCCCCGGTTTTCGTGATTTGGAGGCGGTCAGGTGGCTCTTCGAAATCGATGTACTCAAAAGTTGCGGGGATCTCCGAAACTAATAGCAAAAACTGACACTATGCCAGCTCCCGCCGTGTTTGACCCACAGCCATCGCATCTAGGCCAGCTGAACGGCCTTTCCGTCACGTCTGGTGAATCTACACCTCTCAGTACATTGGACAATCGGCGGAACCTCAATCTGAGAATGACATTGCTAGACGGCATATATGGCATATGTCGGGTGGAAGGCTCGGTTGGTAGCCGGGCCGGTGTCGCTGACTGGGTAGATGGCCCATTTTGGTCCGCAACACACACGCAGGAAGAGTTGTCGATCGTGTGCCTGCAGGAGCTGATACCCGATCAGGTCCTGTATGAAGGAGATTGGCGGGTCCTTAAGGTTCTGGGTCCTCTGAGCTTCTCCTTGACCGGCATACTTGCGGCGATCAGCAGTGTCTTGGCTGAAGCAGGCGTGAGCATATTCTCCGTGTCGACGTACAACACCGACTACATTCTTGTGAAATATGACCGGCTGGAAGATGCTATGGAGGCGCTGACCGGGCGAGGTGTAGAGTTCATATAGGCCGGCCGCAGCCTGGCGGAGTTGTGCGGAATGGGATATGATGGGCCCATATGGACGCTCACGGCGCCAACGTGCGAAATCGCGGCACTCGATCAAAGGGGTGTGGCTTACAGTGAGGGGAACAGCCAGGAGAAGACCAAGAATAGCGAATGTCGTCTTGATCGGTCTGGCAACTGTGGTCGTTTTGTTCTCGGTCTGCTCGATGGTCATTGTGAAGACCATGTACGACAAGCAGTTTCAGAGGGCCGACAAGCCCAGATTCTCGGGCTACCTTACGTACGGCGATGTGGACGGATACCACCGCAGAGCTGTGCGGTTCAAGTCGGGCAACAACGCTCTTACGGGTTACGTATACGGTGAGCGCAATGACAAGGGATTGGTTGTCATCGCCCATGGGCTAGGGGGCGGCGCCGAAAGCTATCTGGCGGAAACGATGTATTTTGTGGACAATGGCTGGCGTGTGTTCTCGTTCGACTGTACTGGAAGCCACGAGAGCGAGGGGAAGGGCACTATCGGGCTTCCACAATCAGTGCTGGACCTGAATTCAGCTCTGAGCTACATAGAGAGCGACAGCTCCCTGGATGGTCTCCCCGCTATGCTCTATGGGCACAGCTGGGGCGGCTATGCGGTTGCTGCTGTCTTGAACTATGGCCACGACATCGCCGCGGCGGCGAGTATCGCCGGCTTCAATGCACCTATGGAAATCCTCTTCGAGCGGGCAGAGAAGATGATGGGGTCGATCGCATACCTGGAATATCCGGTTCTCTGGGCATACCAGACGATGCTTTTCGGCCGCGCCGCGCGGCTTACGGCAGTCGACGGCATAAACAGCGCGGACACTGCGGTTATGATCATCCATGGCAACAAGGACACAACAGTGTCGTACAATAGGACCGGCGTCATAGCGCATCAGGGCGAGATAACAAATCCGAACGTGGTCTACAAGACGTGCACGGCCGAGAACCACAATGGGCACAGAAACCTATTTCGATCTGAGGCGGCGGTTGAGTACACCAACCAGAAAAACCGTGTATACCAGGAGTTACATGATCTCTACAATGGCAGCATACCTGACGACGTCCTGGCCGACTACTACGCGAATATAGACAAAACCCTGACCAGTGAACTTGATACCGGCTTCATGGACGAGATCAACCGCTTCTTTGAGCGTTGTCTGCCGGACTGATCGGTTCTTTGGATGTCTCCCCGGGTACGTCCGGTGGCCCCCTGTGGGGTTGTGGGGCATCCTGTCCGTTTCTGAACACCTTTTTCGGGCATCCTGTTCAGATCCTGCCTGGTTTGGCGGGGGCCATTTGTCAGAATTCGCGCCGGCAACGGCGCCCTCCTTTTTCTGGAGCCAAGGCCTCGGAAAAACCGCAGGCAGAGGCGAGTTGCATAATACGGTCATACGCACACGCCTTCCGAGTCTCCTCGGAAAGGCCCCGGAGACGGGTTTCAGACCCCTAATCACTCCCAAATCAGCTGGGCCCCGGCTTCTGCCTGTCAAAACCGGGCACATTCTGAACAGCCTGCGCAGAAAACCGGCCGTTTTCCTTCTACACGTTACCCATATCCATGGATTGGCCCGGATACAAAGGCCGAAGCGCCAAGGATGTCCACATATTGCAGCTGAGCGGGAAACTGCTGACGCCGTACCATGGGTACCCAGACCGCATAAGCTGACTGACTACCGGGCCGGCGACCTGCTTAGGCTCGGAAACGATAGTTACAGGCGAAAAAGGCTTTGCACAGGTCTTTGGTAAAACGGGCGTTTAGCAGGGGATTAGCGAGCCTACAACAAATGTGGGTGGTTTTCCGACGTACCTCCTTGGAATGTGCGAGGTTTTGACGGCTAGGCGAAGAGGGCCGGACCAATATGGGTTTTCTTAGTAGATCAAGGGCTGCCTGAGGGCTTTTTCCGGTGCGCTCGAGAACCTCACACGCGTATCCATGCCTGAGCCGAATCGGCCGGCCGCAACCAGGGGTATGTCCCCGAGC
>DAOTAC010000036.1:0-12305 GCA_035382325.1 Bacillota bacterium
TGCCCTGCTCCCCGGCGCGGGCGGCCTCGATGGCGGCGTTTAGAGCTAGAAGGTTGGTCTGGTCTGCGATGTCGCCGATTACCTGTACCACCCGGCCGATCTCGCGGGAGCTCTTGCCGAGGCCCGCCGATGCGGATTCGACTTCGGCGGAGGCTTCCTTTATCCTGGCGATGCTCTGCGCAGCTCGGGTCACGCAGCGATCGCCCTCCTTCGAAGCATCCACAGTTGCGCGCATGTCCTTCTCCATCTGGCCAAGGTACGCGCTTATCTGCTCAAGTTCATTCACCATCTGCGCCACAAGCTCGGACGCCCGATGAAGCTGCCGCGTCTGCTCGCCTGCGCCCGACGCAACCTGTTCGATGCCGGCCTTGATCTGCTCGCCGGCGCTCACGGTCCGGCCAGCACTTGCGCTCTGCTGCTCAGCGCCTGCGGCCATCTGCTGAATCGTATCCGTGATCTGCCCCACCGCGCGCGCCGATTCTTCAGTCGATGTGGACAGCTCACGACTGGCGCCGGCAACTTTGTCGGATTCAGCGCGCATATCACCCAAGAGCCTTGTGAGGTTGCTGATCATCACGCGGAAGGCTTCGTTGAGGTCGCGCATCTCATCGCGGGTTTTGATCGTCGGCAATGGCACAGTCAAATCGCCTGCGGCCACTGCTTCAGCCGCTGCTCTCATCTTGGCCACCGGCACAGCGACAGTGCGCGCGACGGACGTGGCCATGATCATTACGACTATCACGCTGATGAGCACCGCCCCGGCGGTGAGCCACGTACTGCGGCGGCTCTCTTCTTTGGCCCGTAGCAGTGAATCATTGTTGCGCCCGTCAAGGAACGCGAACCATTCAGCTGTCAGTCTGTCGAATTCATCGATGAGCGCCGGCGCCTGCTCCGCGAGAAGGTCCCTTGCGTCTTCGATTTCCTGGCATCTGGCCAGGTCCAGGGCATGCTCACATACTCTCGTGTACTGCTTGTTGGTCTGGTCTATTTGATCGAGGTAATTGAGGGACTCTTCGCTCGGGTCCAGCTCGGCTATGGCTTCGATGTTGGCCTTAATCGTCTTCTCGGCCGTGTAGAATTGGTCCACAAGCTTGTTGTCCTGATACAGGACAAAACCCCGGGCGGCCATGCCCTTTTCCAGCAGACCCTCGCGCAACTTGTGCAGCAAGATCGTTATGGGTAGGTTGGAGTGCACAAGCTCCACGTACTCATTCTCCACCCGCCTATCCGACAGGATTCCTACCCCGCCCACTGCAATCATGAGGATGAGCAAGACGAGGTACGATGCCAACAGCCTGGTCTGTACACCCGTGCGCATCTATGAGATCCTCCTTTCTTCGATGAAAACCGCATCATCATGTTCATCATGCACCGTCCTGAACTTGGCGGCGAGCTCCTGAAGGCGACTGGCCATCTGGTCAAGGGACTGGGACGCGGACGCTATGTGCGCGATGGAGGCGCTTACTTCCTCTGCCGAGGCGGAGACTTCCCTGACTGCGGCGGCGTTTTCCTCTGATACTGCCGCCACGCTCTCGATGGACTTCTGGACTTCAGCGATGCCGACACTCATCTGTGCCGCCGCAGCCGCGTTTTCGTCGGCCACTGCCACAGCCTCGACCATCGACTCCCGGACCGTGCCCGCTGCGTCCATCACGCTCTGTCGCAGCTTGACAGCTGAGTCGACGAGCGTCAGGTTGTTGGAGGCATGCTCGCCGATTTTCTTCAGCGACGACATGGAGGCTTTGACCAGCGGCATACTCTCTTCAACCAGCTTGCTCGAGATCTCTATAGCGGCAGATACTTTGCCGGTGTCGGCCACCGTGACCTCGATCAGCTTGGATATCGCCTTCGTTTCCGCAAGCGACCGCTCTGCCAGCTTCCGCACTTCATCTGCGACCACCGCAAATCCTCTGCCCTGCTCCCCAGCGCGGGCGGCTTCGATGGCGGCGTTTAGAGCTAGAAGGTTGGTCTGGTCTGCGATGTCGCCGATCACCTGTACCACCCGGCCGATCTCGCGGGAGCTCTTGCCAAGGCCCACCGAGGCGGATTCGGCTTCGGCTGAGGCTTCCTTTATCCTGGCGATGCTCTGTGCAGCCTTGGTCACGCAGCGATCGCCGCCCTTCGATGCATTTACAGTTGCGCGCATGTCCTTCTCCATCTGGCCAAGGTAGGCGCTTATCTGCTCAAGTTCATTCACCATTTGTGCCACAAGCTGGGACGCCCGGTGAAGCTGCCGAGTCTGCTCGCCTGCGCCCGCTGCGACCTGCTCGATGCCGGCCTTAATCTGTTCGCCGGCGCTCACGGTCCGGTCGGCGCCTGCGCTCTGTTGCTCAGCACCTGCAGCCATCTGCTGAATAGTGGCTGTAATCTGCGCCACCGTGCACGCAGAACCCTCGGCCGACGTCGACAGCTCATGGCTGGCGCCGGCAACGTTGTTGGCGTCGGTCCGCATATCTCCAAGGAGCCCCACCAGGTTCTGAAGCATGGTGTGGACTGCCTCGTTGAGGTCCTGCATCTCGTCGCGGGTCCTGATGACCGGCATGGATACCGTGAGGTCTCCCTGGGCGACAGCCTCAGCGACACGTTTGACCTGCGCAACGGGGACGGCAATGCCGCGGATCAGAATCGCCGCGATGATTATCACGGCCACGGCGCTCACGGCGGCGCCTGCTATGCTTACCAGGGTGGCTATGGTATTGGTCTGGGTAGCAGCGGCCAACCACTCGGCATTGCGTTCTTCTACGAACTCGCTCCAATCTGCGACCAGATGGTCAATGGTGAGCGCCAAAGGCTCGATTCCAGTGGCCAGCATGGCCCCGGCTTCCTCGTTGTCTCCCATACGAACCATCATCATGATATCGTCTGCTATCACGTTGTACTCGGCATTGTGGCTCTCGAATTCGTCCAGATAATCGGCCGACCTCTCATCAGGGAAAGCGCTTCGAGCAGCATCGATGGTCTCAGCCATCTTTGCATCCGTGTTGTAGAAATGCATCGCATGGGCCTCATCTGACGTGATGATGAAGCTTCGCAAGTTGGCGCCCTTCTCGTGCAGCTCGCTGCGAGCCTTGTACACCAGCGCAGACACGGGAAGCGTCTGCTCGATAACATACCTGTTGCTCTCATCAGCCCGTTTGTCGGCCCACATTCCGACTAGGTTCACAGTGATAGACAGTGCGAGCAGCAGCGCATAGGAGCCGATCAACTTGGCCCGTATGCCGAGTCTCATTTAGCAACCCTCCCGACAAATCCGTGAGCTTCAGGACGTGTATACTAAATATATCGGCATGAACTGGTCCAGACGTGAGAGTTCTTGGTGGTCTCCCGGACTCGGACATGCGGAAGCATCCTGACTCAATCGGGACGCCAGAGAGACAGGGCGTTTCCCCTGCTGAGCCCCTACGCCGTCCTGAATCTAGCTGCGAGTTCTTTGAGGCGGTTGGCCATGGCGGCAAGCGACTGGGAGGCAGACGCCATGTCTTCGATCGAGGAGCTCACTTCCTCCGTCGATGCAGAGACCTCTTCCACTGCTGCCGCGTTCTCTTCTGATACTGCTGCCACGTTCTCGATGGACTTTTGGACCTCGGCCACGCCGGCGGTCATCTCTTCTGCCGCGGCGGCGTTCTCGTCGGACACAGCCACCGCTTCGACCATTGATTGCTTTACCTTGTCAGCTGCATCCATGACGCTCTGGCGCAGCTTGACGGCAGAGCCCACCAGGGTAAGGTTATCCGATGCGTGCTGACGGATCTTCTTCAGCGACGACATAGAGGCCTCGACCAGGGGCATGCTCTCTTCAACTAGCTCGCCCGAGGTCTCTATGGCCTTGGACACTCTGCCCGTGTCAGCCATCGTCGCTTCGATCAGCTTGGATATGGCCTTTGTCTCTGCAAGCGACCGCTCCGCGAGCTTGCGCACTTCATCCGCGACCACCGCAAAGCCCTTGCCCTGCTCTCCCGCGCGGGCAGCCTCTATTGCGGCGTTTAGTGCGAGGAGGTTGGTTTGGTCCGCGATATCGCCGATTACCTGCACTACCCGGCCGATCTCGCGCGAACTCTTGTCTAGGCCTGCTGAGGCGGATTCGACTTCAGCCGAAGCTTCCTTTATCCTGGCGATGCTCTGGGCCGCCTGGCCTACGTAGCGGTCACCCTCTTCTGCTGCATCTGCTGTCGACCGCATGTCCTTATCCATCTGACCCAGATAGGCGCTTATCTGCTCGAGTCCCTCAACCATCTGCGCCACAAGCCCGGAGGCCTGGTGGAGCTGCTGGGTCTGGTCGCCTGCACCTCTAGCGATCTGCTCGATGCCCGACTTAATCTGCTCCCCGGCGCTTGCCGTCCGTGTCGCGCTGGCGCTCTGCTGCTCCGCGCCGCCGGCCATCTGCTGGATTGTGGCCGTAATCTGCTCGACCGCGCGCGCCGATTCGTCAGACGACGCCGACAGCTGGTAACTGGCGCTGGCCACGTTGTCGGACTCAATGCGCATTTCCCCGAGGAGTGCCGTGAGGTTCCGGATCATTGTTCGCACTGCCTCATTCAGATCCTGCATCTCATCGCCGGTCCTGATTGCGGGTACAGACACTGTGAGGTCGCCTGCCGCGACGGCCTCCGCCACATGTCTGACGCGCACTATAGGGACGGTTATGCCGCGGACGAGGCTGGCGGCGACGATGACCATCACGGCTGCGCTGATCACAGTCCCTGCTATGCTGATCAGGGTGGCCATTCTGCTGGCCCTGGCAGCGTCGGCCAGCCACTGCTGGTTGGTGTCGCTGACGAACGCGCTCCAATCAGCGATCAGGCTGTCGAATTGGTTAAGCAGCTCCTGGCCATCGGCTGTCAGTCTGGCCATGGCTTCCTCGGTCTTGCCTACCCTAGCCATTATCATTACTTCATTGACCAGGTTGTTGTAGGCGTCGTTTGTGCTCATGATCTCGTCGAGGTATCTGTAGGATTCCTCGTTCACAAACGTCTCGCGGGCCGCATTAAGTGTGTCCATCATGGTATTGTTAATGTCATAGAACTTCGTGATGTTTGATTCATCCAGTGTGATCATGAAACCTCGAACTGCTGTTCCTTTCTCAAAGACCTCGCTTCTGACCCTGTACACTAGCGCGGATGCCGGCAAGCTCTGCTCGATGACACTATGGTTGTTCGCAGCAGCCTGTCTATCGGCCCATATTCCCACCAGATTCACTGCGACAATCAGCGCGAGCAGAAGCGCATAGGAACCCACGAGTTTGGCTCTGATACTCAGCTTCAATTGGATATCCCTCCGTAGACCGGCAAGTGATGAGTCCAGACTGTTCACATACAATTATCGGCATGATTCGATAAGAAATAAGGTCAAAGCTGCAAGCCTAACGGGATTCCGAGAGCCCGGATCGCCGCGGGGGTGAGTTTGACGAAAGCCGGCGCTCATGTTATCATTACTGAGCAAAACTACAGGCGGTCAATGCGGAGAGATTTGGCTCCCATGGTCTAGCGGCCTAGGACATCGCCCTTTCAAGGCGGTAACACGGGTTCGAATCCCGTTGGGAGCGCCATATTGATAGAGAGGCCCCGCTTCAAGCGGGGCCTTGATGCATGGTGTGGGGTCGATTGGTCAACACTGCGGTGCCCGCAGCAGCGCGGCGCAGGGGGACTATGTGGAGGGCTCGGTGGGGCCCGGTGCCCTGCGGCTGCAAAATACAACAAATAGTGGCATTCCTTGATCGAATCTGCTATGGTTGTTGATGGGTGCACTATTCCTCGGTCCCAGTCGAAAGTGACCATCACGTGGAGCACTCGGGAGTGATCGAACAAGTGGCCGGCACTTGCGGATCTCTCCGTAGAGGGGGTATACGATGGCCACGGGCAGCGGCATCAGGCAGATCGCAGGTAGCCTGCGGTTCAAACTGCTGATTCTCATTTTACTTGCTGTTCTTCCGCTCCTTGCCTTCTCTGTATACATGGCCATGAATGAACGCTCCGAAGCACTTGAGCAAGCCGAATATCAATCGCGCCTGCTGCTCACCCATATCGTTGGCGCAGATAGCGAGGACATTGGAAACCTACTTCGGGTGGCAGCAGTAGTGTGGGATGCCTCGTTGCCTCACACCCGTGAGGAATCTGACCCATTGCGACTTACGGGTGTTCTTTCAGAGTCGTGGCATTCCAGGAGGCAGACTTCCAGCTTCGCCGTGCTCGATGGCACAGGGCGAGTGCTAGCTGCTACATGGGGCCCTGATGGGCCTAGCGACTTAGGAACGTCCTCCGCGTTCCGGGAGGCCAGGGAGTACGGACGGCCTTTCGCCGAGGTGACAGACTCAAACCCATTTGGAAGCTCGACTGCAATGGCCATATACATCCCGTCGGCGGCGCGGTCGCGCTCATCCGACAATGACAGTCTCGATGATGCCAGAGCGATACTGCGACGACACGGCGGCCAGATGGCTGCCGTTTTTCTTCACCCTGAGTGGTTTGCGGAATCATTCAGGGACCTGGCTCTGCCTGAAGGGGCGACGCTCGCTGTACACGACATGACGGGCAGGAACTTGATGCGGTACAGGAAGGACGAGGGCAACGATGTGCCCCGCGACGATGAAGGTACGTCCATGTGCGACCATGAGGTGCTGAACGCCGTAAGATCTAGCAGATATGATGTGGGATCCGTCACATCCACGGGCTGCGATGGGCTGCAGCGGCTGATATCCTACGGCAAGGTAGGCAGCTCAAATGACGACCCGCAGTTTTACGTGACTATGAGTGTTCCCGTCGCGATGATAGAGGTCGCCGCCAAACGAGAGGTTGCGTACACCTTCGCTGCGGTGGCTGCAGTTGTGCTGATCGTTGTGCCGCTTTCGTGGTCTTTCGCAAAGCGGCAGGTGATCGCGCCTGCCGGCAGCCTAGCTAGGGCGGCGGATCACCTGGCGTCCGGGGATCTCGCTACTCGGTATGACGGTCCGCGGGTCAGCGGCGAACTCGGCGAACTGGCCTACGCTTTCGACCGGATGGCCGAGACTCTGGAGGAGCGCACGGTCCAGCTTGAGTACCTCATATACCATGACAGCCTCACCGGCTGCTACAACCGTCCCTACTTCGACCACGTTCTTTCCGCTTTCGAAGACGAGTCGAAGTTGCCCATGACATTCGTTCTGGCTGATGTGAACGGCATGAAGCAGGTCAACGACCTTCTCGGTCACGAGGCAGGCGATGAGCTGCTCAAAACGATGGCGAGCATCATCGTGGGCGCTGTCGGCGACGAGGGCATGGTATTCCGATGGGGCGGCGACGAATTCCTCGTGGTGATGGCCAATGTTGAGCGAAGGACGGCCTTGAGGCTCGCTTCCAGGGTACGCAAGGCTGTTGGGCAACTGAATGTGGGGACAGTCTCAGCCAGCATTGCTTTGGGCGCGGGCACACGCATTTCCCTCGTGCAGAGCGTGACCGAAACCATTCAAAGGGCAGAGGGCCGGATGTTCAGGAACAAGTTCATGGAGATGACCTCGCCCCGCGGTACCCTGGTTCATTCGCTGCGTAAGGCGCTTGCGGAGAGCACTCATGAAACAGAAGAGCATTCCAGCCGCATGCGCTTCCTGGCGGTGGAACTAGCCCATACTCTGGGGCTTTCGGATAATTCCATCGACGACCTTTCGCTGCTATGTGTGTTGCACGACATAGGCAAGGTGGGCATCCCCGACCAGATTCTGCGGAAGTCAGGGCCACTGTCGCCGGAGGAATGGAAGGTCATGCGCACCCATCCCGAGATAGGCGCGCGAATAGTCGAAGGATCCGCCGAGCTTTCGCATGTTGCCAACGCCATTCTCTCACATCATGAGCGATGGGACGGCAGGGGGTACCCCCGCGAGCTTGAAGGCGCGGAGATCCCGCTTGCCGCTAGGATGCTGGCAATTGTCGATGCGTATGACGCCATGGTGAATGATAGGCCCTACCGCAGGGCATTGTCGCACACTGAAGCCATGGAGGAGATTCAGCGCAATTCAGGGACGCAGTTCGACCCAGATCTCGTGCAGGCCTTTGCTGAGATGATGGAGGCGTTGGAAGGGTACAAGGCATACGAAAGCGCGTGGATTCGCGCCGAGCAGTTCATTTTCGAGGAGGACATTGGGTGGAATGACTCCGCCGAGGCCGAAGCCGCCGTCGGGGGCGGAGGCAATGGACTAGCGGAAGGCGGAGACAGCGGAAACGGACAAGGTTGACATTGCGAATAGTAATCCAATGGAATATGCGCGCCTCTTGCCATCGCATGGTAGATGCCGAGTGAGATGCCGGATGAGCTTGACTTAGGCATGTGCCATGCGTATAATCAACCTTATACAAATTAGCAGGTTAGGACTTCAGACGTGGCAGGAGGTAACACCGCATGTTCAAAAGAATCACTCTATCCATTCTCGCGGCGCTTCTTCTGGTCTCTGCCTCCGCATCAGTCTTCGGGGCAACACCAGTCAAGGGCGGCACACTGAAGATTGCCGCATCGTCTATCCAGCAACTTGACCCGTACAAGACTGCTGCCAACGACGAGACCAACATCTGCGGGCTCGTATTCGATCCTCTCGTCATCATCGGCAAGGACAACTTCAAGCCCAGGCCGCACCTGGCGCAGAAGTGGGAGACTCCCGACGCGAACACGTGGATCTTCCATCTTCGCAAGGGCGTGTACTTCCAGGAAGGAAACGAAGTCTTCAAGAAGGGCGCGAAGCGCGAGGTCACAGCGGACGACGTTGTGTACTCGATCGAACGCTTCCTCAAGGTGAGCACCGCATTCACCCTCGGCGATATCAAGAGTGTGAAGGCGCTGGACCGCTACACGGTAGAGATCAAAACGCCCGTTCCCAACCCATTTCTAGTGGCCGACCCCAATAGAATCGCCAGCGTCGGCATCGTGCCGCGCGAGGCCATTGAGAAGCTGGGCGAAGACGGATTCGCCAGGCGCCCCATAGGCTCCGGTCCATTCGCGCTCAAGAGCTTCGCAACTGATCAGGGCGCAGTGCTCGAGCGCAACCCCAACTACTGGCTCCCTGTGTACCTGGACAAGGTCGAGTTCGTGGTCAT
Source organism: Bacillota bacterium (assembly GCA_035382325.1). Lineage (GTDB taxonomy): Bacteria > Bacillota > DTU025 > DTU025 > DTU025 > UBA5389. Next base: position 9,054 of record DAOTAC010000036.1, read on the forward strand.
CCCCGACCCCACAGTCCAGATACTTGCACTTACTGCAGGCGAAGTCGACATAGTCCCATATCTCTTCAATCTTGATTCGATGGCATCCGTTGCCAAGAACCCCAAGCTCGCCACTTTGAGCAGAGGCGGATCATACAGGGGTCTCGGGTTCAACGTGACGAAGCCCCCATTCGACGAGCTTGAAGTGCGTGACGCCATATCCAAGGCCATGGACATCGACGCGGCGTTCAACGCAGTAGTGGCGCCCCATGGCGAGCGTGCATACGGTCAGTGCGCGCCGTGGCTGCCCCATGGCTATGATACCAGCCTGAAGAGCCTGTGGAAGTACGATCCCAAGGAAGCGGTGGCTATCCTGAACAAGGCCGGCTTCCGCGATACCAACGGCGATGGGATCCTCGACCGCAACGGCAAGCCGCTCAAGGTGGAGATAAAGACTATTGCCGGTTCCCAGGTGAGGACGCTCACTATCCTGGCAACCCAGCTCCGGAAGATCGGAATAGACGCATCCATCCTCCAGCAGGACACGGCAGTGTGGGCATCGGACATCATCGACGGCAACACCGAAGTCTTCTTCGACTTCAGCTTCGCCGGAACGACCGGGCTGCATTCGCTCTTCCACAGCAGCTCGATTGGGAAGACCAATGGTCACTACTACTCGAATGCGACTGTGGACTCCTTGCTCGACCAGGCGCTCAAGACCACCGACTACACCAAGCTGACGAGCCTTTGGAAGCAGGCGCAGCGCAAGATCATGGAAGATAGGGTGTCCATCCCTCTCTACTTCGAGTGGGGTTATTCGATTGTGAACAAGAGAGTGAACGACTTCGTTCCTCCGTGGGGCGGGATGCATCTAGTCACCCTCGAAAACAGCGTCTGGATAAGCAAGTAGCGTCGACCGCGGCTACCGCGTTGCAGCTATGGCGGGGAGGGCGTCGCTTTCCGGGCGCGAGGCTACGGAAACGGAAGGCGATGTCCCTCCCTTCCGGGGTTAGTGGGGAGTGTCGGAATTGGGCAAATACATCGTTCGTCGCTTGCTCGCGACGATACCGGTTCTCATAGGGATAACATTCATAACTTCGGCAATGGTTAGCCTGGCGCCGGGCGATGCGGTCAAACTGATGCTGGGCTCGGAGACTGCCAATGCGGCCAACGTTGAGCGCCTGCAGAAGGAGCTTGGCCTCGACAGGCCATGGTATGAGCAGTACTTCCGCTACATGGCGGGTCTGCTCAAAGGGGACATGGGAAGGTCTATAGTCTACCATCGTCCGGCGGCTGACCAGATCAAGGAGAAACTCGGGAACACCATAGTCCTCGCAATCAGCTCCACGATCTTCGCGCTCGTGGTGTCGATCCCCCTCGGCGTGCTGGCTGCCGCCAAACGACGGAGCTGGGTAGACTACGCCGCCACGACTCTTGCGATGATAGGGGTATCGCTTCCCGGCTTCTACCTGGGCCTTTTGATGATACTGTTCTTCGGCGTCAAGCTCGGATGGCTTCCTATCAGGGGGATGGGGGTCACAGGGGCAGGCCTCTGGGCTTACGTGCGCCACTTGATAATGCCTTCGATTACACTGGGCAGTGCGCTTGCGGCCATACTGACCCGCCTTACCAGGTCGTCGGTACTGGAGGCTCTGTCGCAGGATTACGTGCGCACCGCTCGCGCCAAGGGAGTGCACGAGAAGGTGGTCCTCTACAAGCATGCTCTGCGGAACGCGCTGCTGCCGGTGGCCACCACCTTCGGGCTGCAGTTCGGATCGCTTTTAGGCGGAGCAGTCATTACGGAGACGATCTTCTCATGGCCCGGCATCGGCATGCTGGCGGTAAATGCCGTGAAGCAGCGGGACATCCCCGTAATCCAGGGGACGACGCTCGTGTTCGCGCTGAGCTTTGTCCTTGTCACCCTTGCGGTTGACATACTATACATGCTAATTGATCCGAGGATTCGATATGAGTAAAGAAGCGAAAGGTACAATCAGGTCGGAGTTTGCGCACGTCGTTCGGGTGTTCTTCCGGCACAAACTGGGCGTCGCGGGCCTTGTGATGCTGATCGTGTTCGCCGGCGCCGCGGCGTTTGCTCCCGTGGTCGCGCCCAGAGATCCGTATGAGATGGACCTGGCGAGCCCCTTTCTGCCCCCGGGCTCTCCCGGCTACATCCTCGGCACTGACAACTACGGGCGGGACATTCTGTCTCGGCTGATACACGGTTCGAGGATATCCCTGCTCATAGGCATCGTCGTAGTATCAATAGCCACCGTGATCGGCTCGATACTGGGCCTCGTCGCAGGCTACTACGGCGGTTGGGTCGACAACCTGGTCATGCGTCTGGTGGAGGTCTTCTACTCCTTCCCATTCCTGATCCTGGTGATCGGGGTCATGGCCATTCTGGGGCCCAGCATCTTCAACGTCATGTTAGTATTGGGCGTTGTCAGCTGGCCGTTGTACGCGCGCCTAGTGAGGGCGCAGGTAATGGCGCTCAAAAGTGAAGATTTCGTCAAAGCCGCAAGCGCCCTGGGGTGCAGCGACGCCCGCATCATGTTCAGGCACATACTTCCGAACGTGCTTACGCCGGTGATAGTCTCGGCGACCTTGGGGATACCCGGGGCTATACTCTCATCTGCGTCCTTGGGGTTCCTGGGGTTCGGGGTTCAGCCCCCCACCCCGGAGTGGGGCGCCATGGTCAGCGAGGCGAAGGACTTCATCCTCCTGAACTCCAACATGATTATCTGGCCCGGGCTGTGCATATTCCTCGTGGTGCTGAGCTTCAACTTCGTCGGCGATGCACTGCGCGACGCACTCGACCCGAGGCTGGCCAAGCAGCTGAACTGACGGATCAGGGCAGTAAGGGGCAGTAAGACAACGGAGCAAGAAGCACGAAAGTCACATTGCACAGATCGAGAATCACATTGATGCACGATTAGGATTAGGAGGATTGCTTATGAGCAAGTCGATTTCCATAGATGACCGTCTGGCCAAAGTGCCGGACTACACTCGGTTCTTGACAGTAGACGAGCTCTACGAGCGGGCTCGGACACTCGCGGAAAAACATCCCGAAATCGCGAAGCTGACCATCGTGGGCAAGTCAACGGCGGGTAGCGAGATACCTATGGTGTCTATTGGCAATGGCCCGGCGAGCATCCTCGTGTTCGCATGCCCTCATCCGAACGAACCTATCGGGGCCATGACGACCTGCTTCCTCATGGATGAACTCGTGGCCGACGACAACCTGCGCTCCGGGCGCACTTGGCACATCAT
>DAOTAC010000037.1:0-12303 GCA_035382325.1 Bacillota bacterium
CGCCGGGGTGCGCCTATCGGATAGGCTGTCGCGGGCGAAGCCCCGGGATAACTCATGCCCTAGCGCCACAAGTCGCCGAAACAGTCGGCAGCTACTATTATCTGCTCTCCGGAGGCAACGTCGGCGACTCCGGAGATGCCCATCACCATCGTCGGCGGAGCTATCGCAGAGTATGTTCCGGTCCCCAGGTAATTCTGCGCGCCGGCCCCCCATGCCCACACAGACCCATCGGCCCTCACTGCCAGACCGTTGCGATCGCCGGCAGTAACGGCAACGACCTCGTCAAGGCCTTCTACCCTTAAGGGATCGCGGTCCCATTTGGTGCCACCGCCCAGTTGGCCATGGATGTTCACGCCCCATGCCCACACAGTGCCGTCGTCCTTTAGGGCCATGCTATGGTCAGAACCGGCCGCGATGGAGGTGACTCCATGGAGCCCAACGGACTCAGCATCTCCTACGTAACGGTTCAGCCAGTATACCGAATCACCCCATGGCAATGCTAGCTGCCAAAACCCCCACTGCCATACAGTGCCATCAGTCTTCAACGCCAAGCTGCGATATCCGCTGGCGGCAACAGACTCAACCCTGTCCATGCCGGCCTTCATGACGGGCGCCGGTGTCGTGGTCGGCGCGCCATGCCCTATCTGATATGTGCTGTTGTCTCCCCATTCCCATACAGTGCCGTCATCCCTTACAGCTAAGCTGTGACATTCTCCTGCGGCTATAGCCCGAACCCCGCTCAGGCCGGCCACGTGAGCAGGCACATCACAGCGATCCGAATACATCCCATTCCCCAGTTGGCCGCGGTCGTTGGCTCCCCATGCCCACACGGTACCGTCAGCCCTGAGTGCCAGACTGTGATTCGCGCCGGCTGCGACGGCTACGATGTCTTCAAGGCCAGACACCCGCATCGCGGCGCCATAGATGTAGACCGACCCGCGATACCCTCAGAAATAGACTGTGCCGTCGGCCCTGAGAAATAGTGCGTAGTTCCTGCCGGCAACGACCTGCCGAAATCCTAGACTATTCGACGCGCTAGGGACGCCGGCGAAGCTCACATTCTGCTCGGCGCCACTCACCTGCCGGTATCCGGGTTCGAAGACCCAGTCTGCATCTGCCGGGGCAATAGTCACAGATCCCCTGAGGCCGCTCTTGGTCCATGTTCCATCATCGTTGGTCTTTGCCGTTCCGAAGCTGCGACTGCCACTAAAGCTAATGTAGACATCTCCGATTCCCTGGCTTGGATCATCAGCACAGACTATCCGCCGCGAGACTGTATACGATATTCCCACGGGCAGCCCGCATCCAGCCATCAAGACGCAGAGTGCGATTAGCAGCAAACCGAATGCCCTTCTCATCGAGCGCACCTCCAAGCAGTACAGCAACTCAAGGTTCATACCATGCCCCTGGCTGGCCTACCGCCGTTGAGTTCGCCAGCCAAGCTCGCTGTTTATTCCCGCTCAAACCCATGGCTGGTGAATCTCAGCGTCCGGCTATTCTCTGTTACTACGCGAACGACGCTATCAGGGGCGCCCGACGCGATCTCGGCCTCGATATCAAGGGTTACTCTCACCTTCGCCCCGACTAGCCCTACAAGATGTGCGATGATTTCGTCAGCTATCTGGCTGGCATCTCGGCCCACGCGCTCCGGATCAAGGGAGACTGTTCCATGGTATCGCTTGAGCACGACCTGCACGGGCTGCTCAGGCGGCGCGGGCGGCTCACCCTCCCCGCCCGGCGTCGCGTCTGGGCGTACTCCCCCTGCCGCGCCAGCGACTGCCCGCGGCACGGGCGCCGGCGTCTCCGCCTCGATCTGCCTCATCGCCACATCAGGCTTCACCAGCAGCCCATGTTCGCAGTCCTCAGCCGACATCGTCTGCCCCGAGCGCAGCCCGCGGTATCGCCCCGCATCAGCATCATAGCTATCGGCGTAGGCGAAGCTGTCCATGACCCAAGTGAGTGTGCCTACCCCATCGCAGGCGGCTCCGATCAGCACATTTGGTCCAACAAGCCTCGGCAGATAGTTATAGCGCGCGAAATCGTCCACGAGCTGCCTGATCTCTACATGATCGCCCCGCCATAGCGGCACCCGATCAAGTTCCATGCGTAGACGCGTGCCCGCGAAGCGGCTCACCAGTAGCTCATCGTTGCGCAGCTTCCTGCTGGCGCGCTCCGCCAAAGGTTCCTGCCCCGAAAGACGGAACACCTGCCATTCCACGGCAGACTGCGGCGAATTCTGAACCGGCACTAGCAGCCACTCATAGGCCTCCGGAATCCGTGCAGTCACCGCACCGTCGGCGGAAGTTTTCTGCATAGAGGCCTGCTTCACCTGATGAGGCGAGAGGTCGAGGGTATCCTTGTCGGCAACGATAGACTCCCACGCCAGGAAACGTCTTACAGCCTCGTCCAGATCCTGAAGGCGTGCTCTGTCGACCGCCAGGAATACCAGCGTGTTGCGGTATAGGCGCGGCGCGTTGCCTCGCGATTCCAGAATAGCCCTGGCCGCAGCGAGCGCGGGGCTGTCCGCTTCTTTGCTGTGGGCATGGTCGATCCCGAGCACAACCAGCCTGGCATCGAGGTCATCCGGCACATCCTGCACAGATCGCGGCATGGGATGCACCCGGCTGAAGTCGCCTTTCTTGCGCAGGTCTTCACGGAGCCGCCGATCCAGCTCTCTCGCGACAGCATCAGGATCGCGTCTGAGCTGCTCGGCCCGGTCTTCAGCCAGCTTGGTTACGGTGGGCTGAGTAGAATACCAGTAGCGGGCGCCATCCTGGTACAGGTACGTTGCCGAGGCAGCCAGCCGGCGCAGTGCATCTCCGAACACCGCGGGAGTCTCGCCCGGCATGACGCAGCCCAGCTTCACTCGCCTATCCTCTATACCCCGGTTGGCAGCAGTGGCCGTCGGAGCCGATCCGAGGTAGATCGTACGAGCAGTGCGGCGGGAGGCCGAGAACTTGCCCAGGTTCGGCAGCTCGCCATCTAGACGGTGCGGCAGGGAGTTTGGCCCGTCGACATCCTTCTCGATCACTGGCACCCAGTTATCGGGGAGGTAGCGCGTCAGCTCGAATTGAACCCGAGGGTCATCGATAGGAATGTTCGCCGGCAATATCATCGGGTTTCGGTCGCCCTTCTCCCATAGGCTGTGGATCACAGCGGCCATGAGGCGTAGAACACCCCTGGTGCGCTGGAATTTCGCCAGCGTCGACCAGTCGTTGTAGAGCCGGTCGAACACCTCAGGATGAATCGGATAGGCAGCCCTTAGCCTTTTCTCGTAATCTACCTCGCGGCACTCAGGCGGGAACTCCTGGTGCTGCGTCCGGTACAGGTCATAGAACGCGCGGGCTACCGTATCTCTTCCGACGAACTGCTCCTGAGACACCAGCGGCTCAAACAGGCGCCGCCGCACGATCTCGAAGCCCTCCTCTGCGCTGGCAGGGCGCCACGACGACTCCACTCGCCCCACCACGTTTCGCAGCCGATTAAGCGCCTCTCGCCCGCGATGCCCTCCCACCTCGGCATCATCCGCCTGCGCATGGGGCGAAGCTCCAGTGTCGGATGCAGGAAGACTGATCACAAGCAGGCACTGCCTCGCCAGCTTCGCGGACTCCGTAAGCGCCTGGGCGAAGGAGAACTGCGTCTCGAAGCTGCCGGCCGGCAGATCGCTCTGGTCGTGAAGCTGCCGGGCGTAGGCCACCCACTCGTCTATCAATATCAGACAGGGCCCGTACTTGTTGAACAGCTCCCGCAGCATGTCGCCGGGGCTCGTCGCGTTCTCGTCATCGGCCCGTACTCGCTCGAAAGCTTCCCTGCCCCCGAGCTGCCATGCCAGCTCTCCCCAGAGTGTTCTGACGACGGTGCCGTCGGGCTTCGTAACCGGGTTGCCGGGCGAAAGCTTGTTCCCCACCAGCACCACGCGCCTGGCCGTCGGCAGCTTGTCCACCCCCGCCTCACGCAGCACGTCGTCGACCCCCAGCAGGTCACCGGAGGGCGTGCCAGACATCAAGTGGTAAAGCGCCAGCATAGCGTGGGTCTTGCCGCCACCGAAGTTCGTCTGGAGCTGCACCACAGGATCGCCGCCCGTGCCCGCCAGGCGCTGCACGCCCCGCACCAGCAAGTGCTTGAGGCTCTCCGTGAGGTAGGTGCGCCTGTAGAACTCCTCCGGGTCTCGGTACTCATCGCCTCCCTCGCCCAGGTGCACCTGCCACAGGTCCGCTGCGAACTCCGCCTGCTGATAGTGCCCGCTGGCCACATCCGGGTGCGGGGTAGCGACCTCGCGCCACGGCCTCAGACTTCCCATCGCAGCACTCTGAACAGCCGTTCCGGAGCTCTTGCGCTGTTCGGTGCGCATCTGCTCCTCGAAGCGCACGCGCAGCAGGTTCATCTTAATCCTGTCGAGATCAGCGGCCTGCGGCGCGGAGACGGCAGTCAGAAGTCGGCTGGCCGAATCAAGGGCACGATAGGCATCATCGCTGGAGAACCGGTCCTGATGGGCCCATTTGTTCCTGACCTCCCGCAGCTCGCTCACTAGGCTCCGCTCGGCATGGCCCAGGGTGTTGCGGAACACTTCGTTCCACTGGTCCCACATGAGTCGCAATAGCACCGCGCAATCCAGATGCGGCTGGTCATCGTCGCCGGTCCAGTTGACATCATTAGGCCAAGAGGCAGTTGCCTGCGTGATCCAGTACTTGCCGTACCGGGCCCTTAGCTCGCGCTCGACGAACGGCGCCAGCCCCTCCTTGAGCAGATCCAGCGCCTCACCGACGCGTTCGTGATTGGTGACGGCCATCGTCTACCCCTCACCTTCCCCAAACAGTGTGGCCATTACTTCATCGGGCGCGCTATCGCCCAATGCGAGACGAGCCAGCTCCGGCCAGCTCTGCACCAGCCCGTTATAGGATAAGGCCTCCTGCGCCCGCTTCTTCCTCTCGCACATGGTGTATAGGCGGTAGCCCAGGTCCCGCGCCACCTGCGCACGGGCGCCGAGCTTCCTGACTAGTTCCACCGCTGCGCTCTCGCTCTTGGTTTCCAGCACCCTAATGAGATGGTGCACTGTCTCCCACACCGTGTAGCGTGTATCCTTCGCCGGATCCCACGCCTCAGGCAGCTCTGCAGGACGCAGCAGGCGCACCTTTCCGCCCCTGGAGACGAGAATCCCCGCCCGGACCATCCCCTCCACCGTCGTGTCCTTGGCCTTCGAGAGGGTCTCCGCCACGCCGTATTCGCCCTCAGAGAAGCCGTACTGCTCAAACCACGCCAGCGCCCATCGGGTGTCGGCGTCGAACTCGCCCTCCTGCTCCGACAGCACTTCATCCAGGGTCTGATTGATCAGAGCCAGAGCCTCGCGTACCGTCAACGCGTCGCCCTCGGCATCGAGCACCTCGGAGTACCTGGTGTAGACCGCCATGCCCGGGCCGATCGCCGCCTGAGCCAAGTCGACCGGGGCAATGTTGCTGCGCTGCAAGTGCGCAATGGCTTTGGGCAGTTCAGTCCTGAGCGCGGTGATGAACTCGCGACGCGTGGCGGTTGGCGCATCGTCGGGGCGCTTGCGGCAGACGAGGACGATGCTAGAAGCAAGCGTATTGGTCCCCTGGCCCAGAATGCGATTGCCCAGCTCCGTTCGAATGGGCCACGTGCCTGTAATGGCAAAGCCAGCACGTATCGTCGCACCCAAGAAGGTCTCCCAGCCGGTACTGGCGGTGCCCTCGCCAGTCTGGCTTTCAGATTGCTTGAACGCATAATAGACCGTAACAGGGAAGGCCGGGTGGGCTTGGCCCGCAAGGCGACGCATGGCCCGCGTCATCCCGTCAAGGAAGAACGCGTTCGCCTTGTCTTTGCTACCGTGACGGTACGGTGTGGCTACCAGTTCCTCGGTCTTGGGCACAGCCAAAGTGGTGAAGAGGTCGGGAACGACGTGCCTGAGCGAGCGGCGCAGCCATACATAGAAGAAATCCGACAAGTCGGCGTAGCCGATGTTGTCGTAGTATGGGGGATCGGTAGATACGATCTTGCCGCTGCTAAGAATCTGTACCGTAGCATCGGCGACAGATGCGGCGCCTGTGAACTGAGCAGGTAACGAATGCATTACTACCTTGGCTATCAAACCGATGCCACCCACGAAATTCCCGGATGCTTCGCTGAAAGGGTTCCCTTCAGCGTAGTCCCATGTCATTGGTAGAGCCTGTCGGCTAAATGAGTTTATGATTCCGCTAGCTGTCGGAGTCTGGTCCCATCTTGTGAGGGTTGAGTGACGATCCGATAGCTTGTCCACCCCAAACGCAAGGTACGCCGCTACCGCGTCTGCGTATGCGGCAGCCTGCGATCCTACTTCGCCGGCCTGCGCGGAATCGCCAGGCAGGCCAGCCGCCTGAGCGTCAAGCCGCGCTAGTTGGCGTGCTTCCTGCACCAGGTCAGCGAAAGTAGTAAGTGCTACGAGCTGGCGCGGAGTGAAGACATCGCCGAATGATCTGAGTCCATACAGAGGCGGCGAGAACCACCGGGGGTTCTCCGGCATGAGGACATCTGGCTTCCACTCCGGTCTCGCCTGACGTGCAATGCTCTCCATCTCATCGGCGGGCGGCAGGTAGACTCGCCCGTTGTCACCCTCCGCGACGACGGCCATCATCCGCTCGCCCACATGTCCCGTCCTCGCCTCGGCATAGACATAGTCGCTGGATATCGGCGACCCGGACATCACGCACCGGAAGCTGGCACCCCGCCCCAGCTTGGTGCCGTTTTTCGCTGCGTCAGGATCCCTCGGCTTCCCCACCTTCACCGTGAACCGGTACCCATCGCCCTCTATCACCGGCTCGACATAGGCTTCCTTTCCTGACTTGATGGAAAGCATAAAGGTAGACGCAAGCGGCACATCGACATGGGCGAACGCCGGGTTGGGGCTTTTTACTGTCCGCGCCCAGATCCATGCGATCACTGTGAGCTTGCGACCAATGAGGGGCACAAGGTCCGGGCGCTCCTCCGCCATTTCGGCTGTAATCTCCACCTTGGGATATAGATGACCGATACGCTTCTCCGCCTCATCCCGCATCCACTGGCCGTAGTAGCGCACGTCTTCGGCGAGGCCCTCCGCGCCCTTCCACTGGCGCGGCATCATCCGGTTCTCCTCCCGCGACTTTGGATTCATCGGCGGCAGTCCGGCGAACTTCGGGGGGATCTCTATCATGGCCTTGTTGATAAGAACCGCCACCGGGTTCAGATCGCTCGCGTAGCTTTCGAGCCCTAGCCGCTGCGCCTCCAGGGGCAGGGAGCCACCGCCGGCGAAGGGGTCGTGGAAAGCGGGAAGCTTGTTCCGGTCGAACAGCTCTTTTGCCCGCGCATGGTCGACATTCTCCGCGCACGTGGCGCGCCAACTCTGCCAGATCGCTGCCCGTGCGCGCTCCAACACCTCTTCGTTTGTGGTGTTCTCCCACTGAACAAGCTCCTCAATGATGCCGAATAGCCGACGCCTCTCCTTTTCCTGCGCCTTCTCAGTCGGGAAGAGGTCGGGATGCGCAGACGGATCGTCTACCATCTGGGCGAAGATCACCGCCCGCGCCGCAGCCAACGGCCGCCGCGCCCACCATAGGTGCAGCGTGCTGGGGTGCCCGTGACGTATCGACTTCTCCCTCGCCGAGGCCCTGTTGATCGCCTCAAGCGGCAATGCCACTTCAATAAGCTTCTTCTTGTAGCCTGTCTCCATGATGATGCTCATCCCACTCCATTCACTATCTCGGCTCTTCGGCCCTGGCCAGCAGCTCAGCGAAATCGTAGTTCACGCTTGTCACCCCGAAGTCCGGCTCTCGCTGGAAGGGAGTGCGCACATAGTGCACCCGATGCTGGTCGCCATCGACGAACTCCACAATGGCAAGTATGTAATCCTCAGGCTTGTTCAGCGAGTAGAGGATCTCATTCTTCGTGACCGTCAAGGTCGCCGACCCGCTGGCCCGCCCCTTGACCTCAATGAAGCGGAGCCTGCCGGTGCCGGGAACACGACTCTCGATGTCGTACCCAACCTTCTCGGTTTCCCTATCGACCGGTTCGTAGCCCAGCCCGCGTTCGACGTCCATCACGATAGCGCGAGCGCGCGCCGCGGCCTCCTGCGTGTCAACGGTGGAGACCGGCGCTGCCTGGCCGGTGCCTGACATCTTCGCGAGCAACCCGACCGGCACGATCAGAAGCCCTCCCAGCACCACTGGGGGGAGAGCCGATATCTGCCCTTCGAGGTTGAGCTGTTCGAGGCGGCGCTGCAGCCGCGCGTGGAGCTCGTCTGCCCGCCGGCGGGCCTCCCGCGAGTTTAAGCGGGCGTTGGGCTTGCCTGCCCGCTCGTCCTCCTCAAGTACCGACGCCCTGTAGTCCCAGTAATTGATCTCCTTAGTCAGGCGATCCTTCACCGCCGCATATGTCTTCTCGATCAACGAAAGCCGATATATGCGCACCTCGCGCAGATGCTCCGGCACCACGCAGGCGATGGCGTGCCCGAGCGCGCTCTGCTCAAGATCAGGGGAGATCCATGCGCATTCAGGGCGCCTCAGGACTGCCTCCACATCAGGTTCATCCGGCTTCAGGGGCCTGTAGTCAAGGTAAGGCGCGTAGTACACGTGGCGGGCGCTGCCGGCGGCGTCTAGTTCCACGTAGAGCATGCGCTTGCTGATGACGCGCCGCTCACCTGTGCGCGTGTGTGCGCCATCCTGCAGTGCGTGCTCAAGATAGAACAACACCCGAGGCATATCGCCGGTGTCGTTTTCGTCTACCAGCACCGTTCCGCGGCGAAGCAGATCCCGGTGGCGCTCGAGAACCAGGTCCAGTGTGGCGTCGAGCAGCGGATGGCCGGGGCACACGAACGCCGCAGGCGGTCGGCCCTGTTGGGATATGAGCGACTTTTCGAACACGATCCGCTCGTAGCGCGGAAGCACCGGCTCGCCGACGCCGATCAGACGATCACGGCTGCGAACCTGCGCCGGCACGTGCGTCACCTCGTAGCGCCTGGGTTCTCGCTGCCTGACTACGCCCCCAAGGCGCTGGAACGCCTCCATGAAGAACGATTCGATGTAGTGCGGCTGCAGGCGGCGCGCCTGGGCACGCTCCATGTCCTCGCGCACGCGCTGAACACGGCTTACGTCCATCGCCTCCACCGCAAGCGCCCGTTCGTCAAGGAGATCGCGGAGGCGCTCATGGTCGAGGGCCTCGGTCATAACACGATTGAGCTGCTCCCGAACCTCGGGGAGCTCACCATATCTGATCGCTGCGATGAGCAGATCACGCAGCGGCTTGCCGTCGAACTGTACCTTCCCCAGAACGTCGAACACCTGCCCGCCGAGGGCGGTGCGCGCTTCCTCGAGCTTCCTGAACAGCGTCTGATACACATCTCCCTCGCGGGTCTCCTGGGCCACCAGATTCCACAGATGGCACACTTCTGTTTGACCGATTCGGTGGATGCGTCCGAAGCGCTGCTCCAGGCGGTTGGGGTTCCATGGGAGGTCGTAGTTCACCATGAGGTGGGCGCGCTGCAGGTTGATGCCCTCGCCGGCTGCGTCCGTCGCGACCAGCACACGTACCTCCGGATCGGACTTGAAGAACTCCTGGGCCTTCATCCTTTCCTCGCGGCCCATGCCGCCGTGGATACACACCACTGCCTCCGGGCGCCCGAGCAAGGTTCTGATCCGCTCGGCGAGGTACACCAGGGTATCCCTATGCTCGGAGAAGATGACGAGCTTCTCCCGGGGCGACGGCGCCGGACGGGAGATCTCGCCCGCCCCATATGGAGGAGTATCCTCGGCGAGACGATTGGCCATGGCAGCCGGCGTGAATATCTCCTCAAGCAAGCTGGCCAGCTCCCGCCATTTGCGGTCATCACCGCTGCGGCGTACTTCCCGCGCCAGCGACTCCAGGTGCCCCAGAACCCCGATCTCGGCCTCCAGCTCGTCTATTGTGCGGGCAGCCGTAGCCTGGTCGAGCACCTGTTCTTCCACTTCCTCGACCTCCGTCTCCGGCGCATCCTCTAGATCCTCCACGTCGTCGGGATCAAGCACGGGGCCGTCGGGCGCAAGTGCCGCTGCCGCCAAGGCAGCCCCACGCCGGAGCAGCCTGAGCTCACGAAGGCGCCTCTCCAGCCGCTCCCGGCGCCGCCTCAAAGACTGGTAAATGGCCTCGGGCGAAGAGGCCAACCGCCTCTGGAGAATGGTCAATGCGAAACCCACCGTGCCGGCGCGCTTGTCGTTTTCGAGGCTGTCGGCCCGGTTGAACTCCTCCCTGACGTACTTCGTGACTTCCTCGTACAGCCGCGCCTCGGCATCGGATAGCTGATATGGCACTGTGTAGGCGATGCGTTCAGGGAACAGGGGCTTTCCGTCGAACTTCAGGAGCCTCTCCTTAACCATGCGGCGCATTATGTCCGACACGTCCACGGTGTGCGCGCCGTCGCGGTAACGCCCTTCGAACCGGTCGCCATCCAGGAGGGCCATGAATAGCTGGAAATCTGCATCCTTGCCGTTGTGCGGTGTGGCCGTCATCAGCAGGAAGTGGCGGGTAAGCGTGGAGAGCAGTTGCCCCAGCCTGTAGCGTTTGGTGAACTTGACCTCGCCCGCGAAGAATGTGGCCGACATCTTGTGGGCCTCGTCGACGACTATGAGATCCCACTGGCATCCGGGCGCCCTCAGCTTCTGCTGCACGTCCTCGTCGCGCGATAGCTTGTCGAGACGGGCTATCACCAGGTTGTTCTCGCTGAACCAGTTGCCGGTGCGAGAGGCCTCTAGTTTGTCGTTGGTCAGGATCTCGAAGCTCAGATGGAAGCGCCGATAAAGCTCATCCTGCCATTGCTCGGCGAGGCTTCCCGGACACACGATCATGCATCGCTGCAGATCGCCGCGGGCGATCAGCTCCCTGATGAGGAGACCGGCCATGATGGTCTTGCCCGCTCCGGGGTCATCCGCGAGCAGAAAACGCAGCGGCTGCCGGGGCAGCATGGTCTCATAGACGGCGGTGATCTGGTGTGGAAGGGGCTCGATCAGAGACGTATGTACAGCCATCACCGGGTCAAACAGGTGCGCAAGGCGGATGCGAAGCGCCTCCGACACCAGTCGGAAGAGGCCGCCGTCTCCATCGAAGCTCCAAGGCCTTCCTTTCTCAACCACCTCTAGCCGGGGCTCGTCATCGCGATAGAGCAGTATGTTGGCCACATGGCCTTCCGGGTCCTTATATGTAAGCTCTACCGCGTCCGAACCATGCCACCTGGCCCCGACTACGGTTACCAGGCAGTCGGGGCGGACGCCACGCACCGCCGCATTGGGCAGGAGTTCCTCAAGTCGACTCACCGTTCATGCCCCACTTACCTACAAGTCGATGCCCGGAGGCGCCTGAGCCGCCGGGCCCGTCATTTCGATATTTCACCTTCTTCGCGGAAAAACCTCTAGTCTACGCGCCCGCAAAGGGATTGTCAGACTGCACGCCTTCGATCACGCTGCCGCGGAACTCAAGTGAGTCCTGTCCCCTCCATCCAGGGTTCATTCGAGCAGCAGTTGATGACAGCGACCTTGCGTTTCTGCGCCGCTGCGGCGAGATTGAGCGTCGGAAGATCAATGAATCCTCTCGCTTGATCGGCCTCACTCGGCGGAGGCGTACCCGGCGTCCAGAACTCCCGTCGACCCCCTGCTGGGGGTTGTCGGCCGTAGGTATCCGCCCCAAGACTGTGTACTTGTCGCATCGCCCCGCCGGCCGAGTAAGTTACGCGGATCAAACGACATGCAGCCCAATCCTATCTCAGTGCATAATCTTTGAAGACTAGAAGCAGTTCGGTCCGGCTGTTAATATTCAACTTTCGGTAAATAGAGGTACAGTATGTATTGACCGTTGGATACGCAAGAGAAAGGATGGCTGCAATCTGGCGCATTGTATAGCCCTGCAGCAGTAGCTTGCATACCTCGATTTCACGGTTGCTCAGCTTGTATTTTCGGAACAGATGAAGTTGTTCGTTGTCTATGTCCATCTCTTTTGAATCCTTTGCCCATTCGTCCTCGTAGTACACCGATGCAAAGGCAGGCGCAAAAACCAGGAAGATCAGTACCACTGCCGCCGAAACCACTGAAGCAATAAGGGAAACACCGAATGTGTTGATTCTGGTGATCAGATCACCCAATACTACTCCCGATATCCCACCGCAAATCCCGATTAGGAGGATGGATAACTGGACATAGCGCATGCTGTTGTATTTTTTGCCAATGACTCCGAGGATGTAGTACATGTTGATCATTCCCATCGTGCCGCTTATGCCGAACAATATGGCAAACACAACGGCCAAACCCGGAGCCTGCG
>DAOTAC010000038.1:0-12274 GCA_035382325.1 Bacillota bacterium
ATGAAGAGCCTCTACCTCCGATTCCGCCTGCGCCATGCGGACTCTGGCTTCCTCCAGCGCGGCTTCGCACTCTGCGGCCCTGGCAAGGAGCGCGTGTTCCTGGTCCTGAAGCGACTGGATTTCCGCCCGCAACGCGTCAAGGCGCTGCGACATGCGTGACAACTCGTAGGAGAGCACGTCCACATCTAACTGTGTAAGGCGCTCCGTGAGCTCCTGCCAGCGCAATGCCTTCTCGGCCTGTGCCTCAAGCAGAGGCAATTGCCTTCCCAGCTCGGCCGCGACGTCGCTCACTCGGAGCTGGTCGGCGCGGACCTCCAGCAGCCTTCGCTGCGCCTGACTCTTGCGGGCGCGGTATTTCGTAATTCCCGACGCTTCGTCGAACAAAGACCGCCTGTCGTCGGGTCGCGCAGACAAAATGGCGTCTATCTTGCCCTGCTCGACAACGGAATAGGCCTCGCGTCCTAAGCCTGTGCCGGAAAAGAGGTCCTCAATGTCACGAAGCCTGCACGGCACGCCGTTGAGCAGGTATTCAGCCTCGCCGGACCGATACACCTTGCGGGTGACAGTCACTTCGTCGAATCCGATGCTGAGGAACTGGTCCGAGTTATCAAATACCAGCGACACCTCAGCATAGCCCAGGCCCTTTCGGCTCTGGCTCCCCGCGAAGATCACGTCCTGCATCTTGGATCCGCGTAGTAGGCGGGCGCTCTGCTCTCCCATCGCCCACCTAAGAGCGTCGGATATGTTGCTCTTCCCCACGCCGTTGGGACCCACGATGCCCACGATCCCGGGAGCAAGGTCCAGGTCGACGCGGCCTGCGAAAGACTTGAACCCGTACAGAGAGAGCTTCTTAAGGTGCAAATCTCGCCCTCCAATAAAGTAGGCCGGAACTGGCCGGCCCTTGTAGATCCGATGTTGATCCGATTCTTCCTCGTCTATTGGGCAGATCGCAGCATCTCCATTCCGCAGCGTGCGGCAGCCTGCTCAGCGGCTCTCTTGCTCGGCCCTTGCCCGCTTCCTACCACGCGGTCGCCGACCAGAACCTCCACGGTGAACCAGGGCCTATGAGACGGCCCATCTGCACGGATGGTCCTATACGACAAGGACCCGATGCCGGCGCCCTGAACATGCTCCTGCAGAGCGGTCTTGTAGTCGGATCCCGGGCCCGATATCACACGCTCGATGATAGGCTCCATCACCCGGACTATGAAGTCGCGCGCCTCGCCGAAACCGCCGTCGCTGTAGATCGCGCCGATCACCGCTTCCATAACCCCTGCCAGATTTCGCCTGCGAGTACGGCCGCCGGAGGTCTCCTCGCCATGGCCCAGCCTGATGTAGCGGTGAAGATCGAGCGTGAGCGCAGCTTCGGCCAGAGCGCGCCCGCTCAGGATCTGGGCAGACAGCTTAGAAAGCCTGCCCTCATCGGCCAGCCGGAGCAGGCGCATCAGCTGGTCTGCTATGACCGCCTTCAAGATGGCGTCGCCAAGGTATTCGAGGCGCTCGTTGGATTCGCTGTGCCCCGCCTGATGCTCCGCTGCATACGAAGTGTGCGTAAGCGAAAGAAGCAGCAGAGACTGGTCGCTGAACTCGTAGCCCAGCTTTGCCTGGATCTCGTCAAGACTCGTGGACGCGCTCATGCACAAACTTGACTGCCTGACCCACTGTACGCAGGTCTTCAAAGGCCTCGTCGGGAACGCGCACGTTGAACTCCTCTTCGAGTTCGTAAACTATTTCGTTCAGGTACAGAGAATCGGCGCCAAGGTCCTCGATGAAATCCGAGTCCAACTCGATTTCTTCCTCGGGTATACCCAGTTTGTCGGCTACGATCTCCCGAATGGTTTCGAATATCTCAGCTTCAGTCACTGCGGGACACCTCCGTTTGGCTAGACCCCTTTTGGATTTGACAGGCTTCGGCCATCTTCTGCCCGATGCCGGAGCCCATAAGATCAGACGTGACCCTGATGGCGTTTGCAAACGCCTTCCGATTCGAACTGCCATGAGCCTTTACCAGTAACCCCGCGAGGCCCAGAAGAGGCGCGCCTCCATACTCTGAGTAGTCCATACGCCGCTTGACCTGCCTCAGGGCGGGTTTCATCAACAACGCGCCTAATTTCGACCGGGTGTTCTCCATGGCGGCCTGCCGCACCATGTCGAAAATTGCGCTCCCGACGCCTTCCAACGATTTGAGCAGGATGTTGCCTGTGAACCCATCTGTCACAACAACGTCCGCCACCCCGAAAAGGACTGAGCGGCTCTCCACATTGCCGATGAAGTTCAGAGACGACTGAGTCAGGAGCTTGTTGGCGGCCACCGTCATAGCGTTGCCCTTCGACGGCTCGGTACCATTAGACAACAGGCCAATTCGCGGTCGGTCAAGCTTGAGAAGGGAGGATGCGTAGACCGATCCAAGAGTCGCGAACTCCAGCAGGTGCTCAGGCGTGCAGTCGGGATTGGCGCCTATGTCCAGCAGAACACAGGCTCCGCTGATTGTGGGAACCGGCGTTGCTAGAACAGGCCTGCTCACTCCGGGGAGCCTGCCGACAGACAGCGCGCCTATGGCGACGAGCGCCCCGGTGCTGCCGGCGCTCACCATAGCCTCCGCCGATCCCTCACGCACCAGGCGCGCGGCGACCACGACAGATGAGTCGCGTTTGTGCCGCACTGCCGAAAGCGGATCCTCATCCATGGATATCGTCGACGGCGCGTGCACGATATCTACGTGGGCAGCAGCGGTTTGGCCCTCGACCGCGCCCATGTGCTGCCTTATGACCTTCTCGTCGCCAACCAGCACTATGTTGGCTTCGCATTCCCCGGCGGCCTTTAGGGCGCCCGGCACCATCTCAGCGGGGCCGAGATCGCCGCCCATGCAGTCAACTGCTATGCGCATGCCCGATCGCCCCTTTCCGCCTCGAAATAGGGAGAAGCGGGTTCAGCCGAACAATCCATGTCCGAATGAATCCGCTCAACATCACGTGACACCACTCCTACTCGCCGGTCTGCAAAACGGTACGACCGCGGTACTGCCCGCACTCAGGGCAAGCGCTGTGCGACAGCTTGGGTTTCTTGCATTGCGGAC
Source organism: Bacillota bacterium (assembly GCA_035382325.1). Taxonomy (GTDB): domain Bacteria; phylum Bacillota; class DTU025; order DTU025; family DTU025; genus UBA5389. Next base: position 3,077 of record DAOTAC010000038.1, read on the forward strand.
AAATGGAGAGAGCTGGAGCCTCGGCCTTCCAGTTCGCGCGGCGCTTGCGCGTGCGCGATTTTCCGAATCTCTGCTTTGGGTTATTAGCCATGCTATGGGTCCAATCGAGGCCTATACGGACCAAAGCCCCGACGAAACCTCTCCACCTCCTATTTTGAAAAGTCAAGCGTCGTTATTCTACTACGATTTGAGCGACGGGGCAAGCAGCAGCCTACGTAATCAGGCCAGCCTTCCCATTAGTCATCGACCGAACACGAGCATTCCCCCGTGTTCAGGTCGCGGCCGCACCTTGGGCACAGCCCGCGGCACTCATCCCTGCACACAATCCTTATTGGCAGCGTGAGCACGAATGCCTGCTCTATGTCTGACGATATATCGATGATGTCATCCTCGCCGTAGATGCGCTCATCATCGTCAGGCTCGGCAGGCGCCTCGTCGACACGGTAGTATGATTCGTCGATCGGGGCCCCCAAGTCCATCACGAACTCCTCAAGGCATCTGTCGCACACGGCCGTCACCCGTCCTCTGGCGGACCCTCGGACCAGTATTCGGCGGCCCGTATTGGTCGCCTCCCCCACGAATTCCGCCGGCCCTACGAACTTAAGGAGCGAGCGCCCCAAGTCGATCGGGGCCATCTCCTCGCGGAGGTTCAGGAGCATTGTGGCCCCCTTTTCCGTTCTCAAAGACTGCGCGCTAAAGCGCATAGCGCATCACCTCTGCTAAGATCGGGCTCCCAGACGGCTCACGATTTCCGCTGTGTCGCGAGCTATCATGGCCTCTTCATTCGTGGGCACGACCATGACAGTCACGCGGGATTCGGAAGTCGATATGATCTGCTCGGAGCCTCTCACATTATTCTTCGCAGGGTCTATGCTGATTCCGAACCCGGAAAGCCTAGAGAGAATCCTCCTGCGCATTTCGCCCGAGTTCTCCCCGACTCCGGCCGTGAAGACGATGACATCAAGCTTCCCCATGGCCGCAGCATACGCTCCGATGTACTTCACCACTCTGTAAGCGAACACGTCCAGCGCCAGCTTGGCAAGTTCATGGCCGCGACCCGCCGCTTCCTCGAGATCGCGGAAGTCGTTCGATAGACCTCCAGATAGCCCAAGCACTCCAGAGTTCTTGTTCAGATAGCCCAGAACAACCTCGCTCGCGCTCCGGCCTAGCTTCTCGCAGAGAAAGGAGACAATTGTCGGATCGATATCGCCCGACCGGGTTCCCATGACCAGCCCTTCAAGAGGGGTAAAGCCCATGCTGGTATCGATAGACTTGCCGTGCTTCACAGCTGCAAGGCTTGATCCGTTGCCCAGGTGGCACGTGACCATACATAGCTCCTCGACCGGCCGCCCCAGAATCTCGGCCGCACGCGCTGATACGTAGCGATGAGATGTGCCGTGGAAACCGTACCTCCTTACGCCGTATTTCGCATACATGTCGTAACCCACGCCGTACAGGTACGCCTCCCTGGGCATGGTCTGATGGAAGGCTGTGTCGAACACTCCCACCATCGGCAGATCCGGCATGAGCCTTCTGCAAGCCTCGATGCCCATGATGTTGGGTGGATTGTGCAGAGGAGCAAGGTCCTGGCATTCCTCCAGCGCCTGCATCACTGCTCCGTCAATCAGCACGGATCCTGCGAACTTCTCGCCGCCATGCACAACGCGATGCCCTATGGCAGATATCTCCCGAAGATCCGAGATCACGCCGATTTTCGGGTCGGTCAGGCACTCGAAAACGTATTTCATCGCCTGTTCATGATCTGCCGCGGCCACGTCCCGCCTGACCTTGTCGCCTCCATTGGGCTTGTGAACAATGAATGCCTCGGCTGTGCCGACTCTCTCCACGTTTCCCCGCGCCATGCAGGTCTTGCTATCCATGTCGAACAGCTGATACTTGAGTGACGAACTACCACAGTTGACTACCAGAACCTTCATTCGAACCCACAACCTCCTTGACGTTGAAAAAAGAAAACATGGCATGCGCCATGCTTCGTCCGAGAACATGACGACTCCCCTAGTGACCGACCGCCGCCTGCACCATGCGCTGATGATCTGCGTCCAGCGAGTTGCTGGCATGTGTGCGGCTACCCAGAAAATGCAGGCAGATGTGGCCGCTACAGCCGTTCCCAGTGATCGCCTGGCCTCCATGAGGTTGGCCATTAATGGACGCCGCGATTCGTCGCCCACCCGTCACCACTATCACCGCGCGCCTCGTCCAACTCCATGCTCCCCCGTAAATCCGCCTCAACACGGCGGTATCCGCGCTAGTGAGCGGCTCGATGTCAGCATGATTGTGCCCGCCGCGCCGCTGTACCTCGAAGGAGAGGCCTGTGACAACATCGATGATGGTCGCCCGGGTTTTGAGGATCCTATTTGCAACATCCCAGTGTAGGAGTTCCGCTCCGCTACGAGACGATGCCGCCCTGGACGCATCCCCAGAAGACGACGGGATCACGATCTTCTGGCCCGGCTTTATCGATTCCGGACGGGAGATGCCGGAGGCTGATGCGATGGCCTCTACAGAGACCCCGAACTGCCTGGCAATCCCGTACAGGGTGTCGCCCGCCACTACCACGTATGTGCGGGCAGAGGCAGCCTCGGCCTTGCTCAAAAGCGCATCCCAGGTCTTCCTGCCCACGATACCATCTCCAGTGAGCCCGGCGGACTTTTGAAAAGCGACTACCGCCTGCTGGGTGACGGATCCGAAGATCCCATCGGCGGCAGAATCCATATACCCTGCAATGGCCAGATACTCCTGCAATTCACATACGAATTCGCCTCGGTCGCCCTGCCTCAGCACTACGCTGGGGACTTCCGATGCAGCACATATTCCCGCGGAAAGCAGGATGCACCCAAGGGCCCACACCAAGAGGCGCAGGTTACGAGCGTACCCGGTCACCATAGTCGCCCTCCTTCACCTTGTATCCTGGCCTTTATTCTACTGAACGCTGCAAATTCCTTCAGCATACCCGCGGGCCAAGCCAAATATAGATTCTCAGGACGGCCTCCCACAACGAAAGGACGTGTATCCTCAGATGAAAAGGCGCATAGAGCCCAGAAGAAGAGGTGTCTACGTGACGGCTGCCCTGGCTTCGGCGGTCACGATTGCCATCATCGCACTCCCCGAAGTGTCGTTCAGAGCCTCGCTGGACGGACTGCGCGTATGGTGGGACATAGTCTTCCCTGCACTGCTCCCGTTCTTCATCGCCTCAGATACGCTAATGGGCCTGGGAGTAGTCCACTACATCGGGGCTTTGCTCGAACCGCTGATGCGTCCTCTGTTCAACGTGCCGGGTGTAGGAGCTTTCGCCCTGGCCATGGGGCTTGCATCGGGTTACCCCATCGGCGCCCGTATCACCGCTCGCCTACGCAGAGAGGGACTGTGCTCGCGTGTTGAGGCGGAAAGGCTCGTATCGTTCACGAACACCGCGGATCCACTATTCATGGTGGGTGCCGTCGCAGTCGGCATGTTCAGAATACCCGCGCTCGGCGCCGTGCTGGCTCTGGCTCACTACATATCAGCTATACTCGTCGGCCTCGTTCTTAAGCACTACGGTCGAAGCGAAGACAGGCGCTCCGATACCCCGCCCCCTCACCGCCGTGAGCCCCTGCTATCACGAGCCGCCCATGAGCTGTACACGGCGCGAAGTCAGGACAATCGTTCGTTCGGCCAGCTCTTGGGCGATTCAGTTAAAGACTCCGTCAGCACCCTGCTACTTATCGGCGGATGCATAATGGTTTTCTCCGTGGTAGTCCGTGTGCTCGACGTGTTCCGTGTCACCGACATGATCGCGAGACCCATCATGTTCTTACTCGCCCCGTTTGGGGTCTCCCGCGACCTGGTGCAGGCACTCATAAGCGGGTGCTTCGAGATAACCATAGGGACGGAGATGGCGAGTCGGGCGGCTGCTCCAGTGATCCCCAGAGTCGTCGCAGCGAGCGCCATCATAGCCTGGAGCGGGCTGTCAGTGTTCGCCCAGGCGGCAAGCATGCTCTTCGGCACAGATGTCCGCATGGGGGTATATTTCGCCGCGAGGGTACTCCACGCCGTGCTGGCAGCCATTGTCGGGCTAGGACTTGCGTGCTATGGACCGTGGGGGGCTAAGCTCGCACTAACAGCAATGCCCGGCGCGCATGCCGCACCGGGCTTCTTTGCCATCATGGGCCATTCCTGCGTCTACCTGGCCTCGATCATCGGCGTACTCGCGACCGCGACGGCGGCGGTGTCGCTCGCAGCCAGGATAGAGGTAGTGACGTTCCGGGTGAGGCCCAAGGGCCGTCACTAATCAGGATCGTTCTTCCTTCGCTTCAGTTCGTCGATGCCTTTGCGAACTACAAACGACGTCCGATCCAGCGTCTCCTGGAGAGACGACAGCGTAGACTCGGCATACTCGTCCGCGCCGGCTCGTATCTCAAATGCCTCACGCCTCGCCTGGGCCAAAATCGCCTCGGCTTCCTCCCTGGCGCGTGCCGTGACCTCTCCGCTCGCTTGAGCCTGACCCGACGGGCCCGCTTCGACGCGACCGGACTCCGCCGCGATGCGGGATCTCTCAGACTGGAGCGCTTCCGCCTGCCTTATCTCCTCGGGCAAGGCGATGCGAATCCTGTCTATCAGTTCGAGCAGCTCTACACCGTCTACGATGCGACTTGACGAAAAGAGCATTTTCCGGCTGGATTCGATAGTCCGCTCCATCCTGTCGAGGCACTCGATAACTGACTGTTTCAATATCATCACGCCTCCCCCCTACACCGCGCGGCAACACGCTCCGCTATCGATGCAGGCACCAAACACCGTATGTCGCCACCTAGGGCCGCGACCTCCTTCACCAGGCTAGAACTGAGAAACGAGTATTCCATGGAGGCCATTATGTACATTGTCTCGATGGTGGGGTCTAACTTCCTGTTCATCAGAGCCATGGTCATCTCGAACTCGAAGTCCGACACTACGCGAAGACCCCTGATCACTACGTGGGCGCCGCGCTTTCTGACATAGTCGACGAGCAACCCTTCGAAATGGTCGATCTCCACATTAGGCAGATGGGCGCATGCAGTCCTTAGCATCTCCAGTCTTTCCTCAGTGGAGAACATCTGCCGCTTGCCGTGGTTAACAAGTATGGCCACGATCACGGTGTCGAAGATTGACGAGGCCCTCGTAATGATGTCGAGATGGCCGCAGGTTATGGGGTCAAAAGTGCCGGGGCATATGGCGACAGCCAATCTCATCCCTCCACCGCAAAGTGGTAGAAACTGATCCTGCTATCTCCGTACCGTTCCTGCCTTATTCTCTCCAAACCTCCAAGGCGGACCGGCCAGTCGGTGCGTGAAGTATGTTCTACGACGAGCAGCCCATCTCCTGCGAGCAATCGAGGAGTATCGATCCGCGAAAGGAGCAGTTCGGCGATTTCCAGCACGTATGGGGGATCCGCGAGAACCAGATCGTACGGCGTGTGCTCCGACACCGCGCCCGGGGCCTGTCCAATCGCTCCGACCGCATCTGCGCACACGACCACAGCCTGCTGCTGCATGTCCAGAGATCTGAGGTTATCTGTGATCACGCGGCAAACACCACGGTCCCGCTCGACAAAGACGCACATCGCCGCCCCTCTCGACAGCGCCTCTATTCCCAGGCTCCCGCTGCCGGCGAACAGGTCCAACACCTTCGAATCGACAACTCGTTCGCCGAGGATGGCAAAGAGCGACTCGCGAACACGATCGGAGGTGGGACGAGTCGATCTGCCCTTTGGGCAGGCTATCGGACGCCCACGCGCCCGCCCGGCTATAACTCGCATGTCAGCCCTGCATCGGCTCAACCCAGGCCACTGCAATTGTGCCCGGGCCGGCATGTGTGCCGACTATAGGCCCGCACTCAGTCAGCCATGTGTGCCGACAGTTGAACTCTGCCCTAACGTCAGCAAGCCATCGCTTCCCACGCGACTCATCGTCGGCGTGCAGTACTATGACATCAATGGGGGAACCTGGGCCAATTCGACTATGCATCAGCTCCAGGATCCGCGGGAACACCCGGTTTGACCCTCGGACCCTCTCAACCCCGGCTATCTCGCCTTCTTCAATGGACATGATGGGCTTAATGGAGAGCAACCCTCCGATGAACGCTGTGGCCCGCCCTATGCGGCCGTTCTTCTGCAAATACTCCAGTGTATCCAGCGTCCAGTAGAGCCCGAAGTTGTCCATGACATGTCGTATGCTTTCACGCACATCATCCACACTCTTGCCCTGTCGAATCGCCTCTGCAGCCTCCAGCACCATCAGGCCGGTCACGAGCGAAACGGCCCGACCGTCGATGACCTCGATCAGATCCGGGTTCACGGTCTCTGCAGCAATCTGAGCGCTCTGCACGGTGCCGCTCATCTTGGACGATATGTGCACCGAGAATACGAAATCGTGCGACTTGAGCAAGCGCTCGTACACGGCCACAAAGTCGGCCGGCGAAGGCTGGCTGGTTCTGGGCATGACTTGCGAGCTCTTTAGTTTATCGAAGAACTCAGAGCTTGTGATCTCAATGACGTCGACGAAGCTTTGATCGCCAAAGTGCACTGTAAGGGGCACGACTGTGATGCCGTTCTCCCGGTATATCTCGCTGGTAAGGTCGGAACTGCTGTCGGTAACAAGCGCGATTCGCGTCATATTCCATCCTCCTCACTCAACCGAGATCAGGTAGTAATAGAGCGGCTGCCCCCCGTACTGAACCTCGAACTCCACCTCGGGATATTGCTCTTGCAGGCTGGACGCCAGAGCCTCTGCGTCATCACCATCGACGCCCGCCCCGTACAGAATCGTGGCTATCTCATCGTCGGACGAGTGCATCTGAGAGAAAAGCGTGCGGGCAACCTCGGAAATATCCTGTCCTACTGCCTTGAGGTCACCATCGAACAGCCCGATGATGTCATGCTCTCGGATAGTCAGACCATTGGCGGCAGAGTCACGCACCGCGTAAGTGATCTCGCCCGTCTTCACCTTCCCTATGGCTTCCGACATCTTCTCGATGTTCTCGCCCACTGAAGCAGATGGAGACATGGCCAGAAGAGCGGCCAGACCCTGCGGAATCGTCTTGCTGGGAACTACGTGCACCTTGATACTCGAAAGGTCGGGAACCTCTGAGGCCTTTCCCGCAGTCAACACAACGTTGCCGTTGTTCGGGAGCACAATGACCTCCCTGGCGCGCACGGCCTGCACAGCGTCGGCAATATCCTGAATGCTCGGATTCATTGTCTGGCCGCCGGTCACTATGGTATCGGCGCCCAGGCTCATAAGGATCCTCTCCACTCCATCACCGGCAGCCACCGCAATGACCCCGACATCCTTGACCACAGACGGGGTCGGTGCCTGGCTCGCCGCCCGGGGTTTTGGCAAATCCCCCATCGACTCGAACTCTTCGTGCTGATCTTCCATGTTGTCGATGTCGATCTCGTGTAGCGAACCATACGCAATGCACGTATCCAGCACCCGTCCGGGCGAATTCGTGTGAACATGCACCTTGATCGTGTTCTCGTTTCCCACGACCAGCATTGAGTCGCCCTCCGCAGCCGAAAGGATTGAGCTCCTTACTGCATCTGGGTTCAGGTGATCGCCTCTGATGATAAACTCTGTACAGTACCTGAACTTGATCTCTTCCTGCACCGGCCTGGGCCCCTGAGGGGCGCCCACGGGGGCCTGCGCCCACGCTCCTGCCGACACTGTCTCCCCGCGCAACCCCATGGCAAATCCCTGCATGAAGACGACAAGACCTTTCCCGCCGGCATCCACCACCCCTGCCTCCTTAAGAGTTGGCAGCATATCAGGGGTCTTGCTCAGGGTGATCTCGCCCTGCCGTATGGCCTCGTCGAGCACGCCCTGCACATCTCGACCATCGCGGGCCGCCTGAACCGCGGCGCGCGCACCCATCCGCGCCACCGTCAGTATGGTTCCCTCCACAGGCTTCATCACAGCCTTGTACGCTACATTGGCCGCTTCTGACAAAGCCGCTCCAACGTCAGACGGGGAGGCTAAGGCAAGCCCGTGGAGCCGCTTGGCGAAACCCCGCATTAGCTGCGAGAATATGACCCCTGAGTTTCCGCGTGCGCCCATCAGCGACCCAATGGCTATAGCATCGGCAACTGCGCCCACATTGGAATCGCGAGATTTCTGCGCTTCCTTGAGCGCAGCAGAGACCGTTAGGTACATATTAGTTCCGGTATCACCGTCGGGAACAGGGAATACGTTGAGTGAGTCAACCATGCTCTTGTTCTCACCCAGCCAGGCAACTCCGGACGCAAAGGCATCGATGAGAGCGTGCCCATCAAGTCCCTTCTTCATAGGCGCCCGGTCGTGCTTCGCTCCAGCCATTATTTGTGCCGTTCCTTTCCGCCCGCACCCACCCGTACGCCGTGGACAGTCACATTGACTTCCGAAACACGAAGGCCCGTGGTAGTCTCCAGAACGTACTTGACCTTATCCATGACGTTATTCGCTACTTCGGTAATTCGGGTGCCGTATTCGACAATGATATACAGGTTGATCTTTACATCGTCGCCTTCTACATCGACTTCTACTCCGCGGGCAATGTTGTCGCGTCCCAAGAGCTCAGCAATGCCATCGGTAATCGTACGCGATGCCATACCGACCAGCCCGTAGCATTCAGTAGCGGCCATTCCGGCTGTAGCCGCTATCACATCGTCTGCTATCGTTATCTGCCCGAGCTCCGTATTCATAGCTCTGCCCATTGCGAAACCTCCAATGCGAACATACGAGACAATGGAATCGTGGGCCAAACATTTTTCATCTATTCTATAGATGTATGAGCTATTCCTTCTTGGTGTGCCCTTGCGTAGTCTACCCGGCTGTGATAACATTTAAGTTGTGCGTGTCAGGCGCTGCAAGGAGGAATTCGCATGCCCAAGATGTGTGCGGTCTGTGGCAAGTCCCCGTCATCCGGGAACAACGTCAGCCACTCCGAGCTTAAGACGAGGCGCCGTTGGTATCCGAACCTCCAGAAAGTCAGGGCTATGGTCGATGGGAGTCCTCGACGGATAACCGTGTGCACCAGATGCCTTCGTTCGGGAAAGGTGACCCGGGCGATCTGACATACGGCCTCGATCTGAACAGCTTTTTCAAGTGACGCCCCCTTTATCGGGGGCGTTTCACATTGTCAAGCCTCTCTCTATAAGGGCCTTGCTCCGCAGTTGGCGCACGATGCCGT
>DAOTAC010000039.1:0-12065 GCA_035382325.1 Bacillota bacterium
GACAGCGCAGGCGAGGGGACTAGGCCGAGGTCCGACCGAGCATCCTGAGAGAACACACGGGGCTCGGGGTGGGGGCGGCGGCTGGAGCTCCGGGGCCGGCCAGCACGGCAGCCGGTCTGGCGGATGGCGAGGAATGAGTCGGATCTGGGGGCAGAGACATGGCGACTAAGGATTATGTCTTCCACCTGGGCGATGTGGTTCGGATGAGAAAACCGCATCCCTGTGGATGTCTTACATGGGAAGTGCTGAGGGTGGGCGCGGACTTTCGCATCAAGTGCCAGGGCTGCGGACGTGTGGTCATGTTGCCTCGACCGCAATTCGTGAAGGGTGTTCGGGAGATCGTGTCAACCTCTGCAGGAGGCGATTCGCATGCTGAGCCTGGGGATCGTGGGCCTGCCTAACGTGGGCAAATCGACGCTATTCAACGCGCTGACGCGCGGTCGGGCCCAGGTTGCCAATTACCCGTTTACTACGATCGATCCCAATGTGGGGGTAGTCGAAGTGCCGGACGACCGGCTCGCGCAGGTGGCGCGGCTCGCCGGAGCCGAAAAGGTGACCCCGACTGTGGTCCAGTTCGTGGACATAGCAGGACTTGTCAAAGGGGCGAGCCGCGGGGAAGGGCTGGGAAACAAGTTTCTGTCTCATATAAGGGAAGTGGATGCAGTGGCCCACGTGGTTCGTTGCTTCACCGATCCCAACGTGGCCCACGTAGACGGCGCGCTCGATCCCGTTCGCGACATGGATATCGTAGAGACAGAGCTTATCCTGGCTGATCTGGACACGGTGGGTAGACGGATAGCCAAGACGGAGCCAATGCTGAAAACAGGCGACAAGAGGTACAGATTCGAGCTGGACACTCTAATGGAACTGAAGGGATTGCTGGAATCCGGGCGACCGGCGCGCGAGATGGATCTTTCTTTCGAATGTCTCCAGTTGGTAGAGAGTCTCTTCCTACTAACGATGAAGCCGACGATGATCATAGCCAACTTGCCGGAGGAGTGTGCAGACCGGCTTGATGAGGCCGCAGCGGAAATCTCGTTGCGTGAGGGCGTGCCTGTTATTCCCGTCTGCGCGGAGTTGGAGCGACAGCTCGGCGAATTGGAACCGGAGGACGCCCGGGCTTACCTCGCTTCTCTTGGCATTGAACGTTCTGCGTTGGATAGCGTTGTTACAGCCGGGTATCGTCTGCTCGATCTCATAACGTTTTTCACCATAAAGGGAGCTGAAACGCGCGCATGGACTGTGCGACTGGGCACTTCCGCGCCGAAGGCGGCAGGGAAGGTCCACACCGACATGGAGCGTGGTTTCATACGCGCCGAGGTCATTCAGTGGGATCTACTGCTGCAGGAAGGTTCCTTCGGCGCCGCTCGTGATCATGGGCGCGTCAGGACCGAGGGCAAGGACTATGTCGTTCAGGACGGCGATGTCATTCTATTCAGGTTCAACGTGTGATCAGGGCGTTGTTCTGGAAATATCACCCGTACGGTGGGTTGCGCCTCCCCGGGCCTAATGTTATAATTCATCTCGCAATCCCTGCTCCGCGCGTGACGCGGGGCCGAAGTCCGAGGGGAGGTGAAGTCAGTGCACGCCTACGAGTCAATGTATATCCTCAGTCCCACGTTTGGCGATGAGGAGATCGACGGTTTGATCTCCAAGTTCGAGGAGCTGATCACGTCAAACGGCGGAGAAGTCACCAAGACCGACCGCATGGGTAGGCGCAGGCTGGCGTATGTGATAGGGGATCATACCGAAGGGTATTATGTTATCCTCTATTTCAACGCAACTGCCGATATCGTGGCCGAGCTGGAGCGCGTCTACAAGATCACCGACGGCGTGGTACGCTACCTGATCATCCGCAAGGACAAATGACTCCTTGCCGGGCCTAAATTTGAGGCAGGGTGGTGTTGTCATGAACAGGATCGTACTGGTGGGTCGCTTGACACGCGATCCGGAACTCCGCGTGACGCAGAACGGCGTAAGCGTAGCCAGGTTCACTGTTGCAGTCGACAGGCCTTTCGCCAGTCAGTCAGGCGAACGCGGGACTGACTTCATCGACGTGGTGGTCTGGCGCAAGCAGGCAGAGACGGTGGGCACCTATATGAAGAAGGGCCGTCTTGTCGCTGTGGAGGGAAGACTTCAAGTCCGTACCTACCAGGCTGCCGATGGGCAGAAGCGTAGGGCGTGGGAAGTAATAGGCGACAGGGTGGAGTTTCTGGACCGAGGGCCTGACTCTGCAGCGCGCGTTCCAGCGGTGGAGGAACCGCCTTTCCCCGAACCGGGTGAAGACGGCGAGCCCACGTTCGGAGACGAAATCGATCTCGGCGAGCCTTTCTAGGCACCACGCGCCGCTGCTTCAGCTATTGGGGGGACATCACATTGAAGCGTGAAAGAGGACGCAGATCCAGAAGGCGAGTCTGCTCCTTCTGTGTGGACAAGGTCGAACATGTCGACTACAAGGATACTGCCAGGCTCCGCAGATATATCTCGGAGAGGGGCAAGATAATGCCTCGCCGCATATCCGGCAACTGCGCGAAGCATCAGCGCCAGGTTACCCTGGCGATCAAACGCGCCCGTCACGTTGCGCTGCTCCCGTTCACTGCGGAGTAGCAGGCGATTGTCGCTGGGCTGCAGGCGGGCAGCTGGGGCCTGCCAGGCTTCAGTATCAGCCGAATCCGAAAACTCTTTGGAGCCTCCGGGTCCAAAGAGTTTTCTCGCACATATCCCTTGCCACGTGCGCTCGGCAGGATTTAGCGTCGAGCATCGAGAACGAACGGCATCGAGAACCGATAGCTACGAGGTTGCGTGCGTCAGGTGTGCATCCGTGCGTCAGCCACGAAACTAGGCATGGGCTTCCTACACGTGGGCAGGGAGGAATTGGGATGGGACACCAACGTGACACCGACATTGCGCGTAGTTTCAAGACAATTGACTGGCTCAAGGCCGAGGTGCTGGGGAGTGTAGCTTCAGTGTACCGCTCCCTGGCAAGCACCGATGAGGATCCGCGTGCGTCGGATCTTGCCAATGCAATCATCGGCTGCTATCTGTTGGCCAAGCGGCTGGGCATTAGCTATGCCGCCCTTGACGAGCAGATTAACATCAACATTCGGGAGAACATACAGAACGGACACGAAGTCGAGCAGTGGTACAAGGACTTCAGTGCACTCGCGAGCCACAGGAAGGGGCGTTCCAGTTGAACTCACCGCGCACTGAGCGAACCAGGGCGCTCACTGAAGGGGCGCTTCTGGCTGCCCTTACGATAGTGATGTACGTAGCCGACATATACACCAAACTGCTGCTGTACGTAATACCTGTTCCCGTAGCGATCCTGGTTATCAGGAACGGCATGCGTACCGGCGTCCTTGCCACTCTGGTAGCGGCTCTGGGCGTGGGCGCGATCCTCGGTCCGATAGATGGCCTGATCGTGCTGGTCCGTGTGGGTTTCATAGGGATCGCCCTCGGTGCGCTGCTTGCCAGGAAACGCTCGTGGCTCATCTCTCTCGCGGGCACTTCAGCAGCCAGTCTAGCTGCCTTTGTGAGCGACTTCCTGCTGGCGTCATGGGCGTCGGGGCTTTCGCCGGGCGCCATGATAGCCAAGGTTCAGGAGGTGTTCACCGAGGCCGGGCAGCGTACTATGGAACTGTACCAGAAGATGGGCGTGCCGCAGGAGTCCCTAGGGTTGGTCAGGCAGATGACTGAGTTGATGCCGGTTTGGCTCAAGACGTTTCTCCCAGCCGTGCTGGTGATTGGCTCAGTCTTCTCGGCGTCGATAGCATATGCCGCCACGCGCTGGATTCTCGTGAGAATGAAGCGCAATGTCGAGCCCATTCCGCCTTTCGCTGACTGGAGAATCGACTGGCGCTGGGCATGGGGGTTGATAGGCGCGCTAGTGCTGGCCTATGCTGTGCCTGCGGTGAATCTTGGTTTCGTGCGCTCCCTGGCGGCAAATGCGGTCGCAGTCTATGTCATGGTCTATTCCTTATGCGGAATCGCAGTGCTCTGGTCGGTGCTAGGGTCTATGAATGTTCCCAAGGGGTTCAGGGTGATCCTTGCCCTGTTCATCTACATGACTCCGCCCTTTAACTGGCTTCTGCCCATGGCCGGTCTGCTCGATGGCTGGCTCGACTTCAGGAAACTTGCGTCGCGAGCATAATGCCCTGTCCGGCAGAGATGCATCGGCAAGATACGCGCAGCATACGGAGAGGAGGTAGCGGGTGAGTCACGGTTCGCCCGCGGGCACACATGAAAGTAGTCCTTCAAAAAGACGTTCCGGGGCTTGGCAAGAAGGATACGGCAGTAGACGTGGCCGAAGGCTATGCGCGCAACTACCTAATACCCAGAGGACTAGCCCTTCCAGCATCATCGGCGGCGCTCAAGCGGATCGAGGTGATTCGAGACGCGGAGCGGCGCAAGGAGGCACGTGAGGAAGCTAAGGCCAGAGAAGACGCTCGCAAGCTAAAGGAGCATGGCGTCACGATTAGGGCCAAGGCAGGCGAGAAGGGCAGGTTGTACGGTTCCATCACCTCCAAGGACGTAGCCGATGCGATCCGGGCGGTCATCGGTGTGGATGTGGATCGCCGAAAAATCGAGCTCAAGGATCCCATCAGGGAACTTGGGGAACATATGGTGACTGTAAAGCTCTTCTCCGGTGTGTCGGCAGATGTTATGATTACTGTCGTGCCGACGGAAGAAAGCCGCTAGGTCGCGTGACCGCCGGCGCGCTATCATAGCGCATGCGCTGGGGGAGGAATTGCGTCATGAAGTCGCTCGTTGACAAGATCATCAAGATGGGGAGCAGGAACCTGGCCGATAAACTCCAGGGCGACGAGCAACTCATGCGGCAGGTAATGTCCATGTTCGGGATACTCTCAGACCTGTACGGCCCCGACAAGCTAGTGCTCAAGGCCGGAAAGCTGGATGCGCTCGATCTGATGCGCTCATCCAAGATAGAAGATCGCATACTCGCGCTCGAGCGCTTGGTTTTTGAGGATCCCACTATTGACAAGGTGCACAAGCCTGATGAATACGAAGCCGTCCTGTCAGACATAGAAGACGAGATAGCCGACACTATAGCCCGACGGCGTGTGGAAGATAAGATCGAGAAGCGGATCTCGGACCGCATGCAGCAGAGGCACGAAGATTACGTGAACGAGATCAAGATGCAGATATTGAAGGAGGATTCAGGCCCCGACACGCCGGAGACCCTTCGCAAGCTGGAGGAGCTAGAGCAGCTCGAAGCGAGGCAGCTGGCGAGGTCTGCCATGGAGATCATCCGTCCTGCGTCGATGTCGGAGATCGTGGGTCAGGACCGCGCGGTTAAGGCGCTTCTGGCCAAAGTGGCCTCCCCATTTCCGCAGCACGTGATCTTGTATGGTCCGCCGGGAGTGGGAAAGACCACGGCGGCGCGTCTGGCGCTGGAAGAGGCGAAAAAGGTCAAGCTGGCCCCGTTTGCAGCCGACGCGAGGTTTGTAGAGGTGGACGGCACGACGCTGCGCTGGGATCCGCGTGAGGTCACCAATCCGCTGCTGGGGTCGGTGCACGACCCGATCTACCAGGGGGCCAAGCGCGACCTTGCGGAAGGCGGGGTGCCCGAGCCCAAGCTGGGCCTGGTTACGGACGCTCACGGTGGTGTGCTGTTCATAGACGAGATAGGGGAGATGGACCCGATTCTCCTAAACAAGCTGCTCAAGGTCATGGAAGACAAGCGGGTTACCTTTGATTCGTCTTACTACGATCCGGCCGACCCCAATGTACCCCAGTACATCAAGAGACTGTTTGAGCAGGGCGCGCCGGCGGATTTCGTCCTCATAGGCGCCACGACGCGTGACCCGGACGACCTAAGTCCGGCGCTGCGCTCGCGCACGGCTGAGGTCTTTTTCGAACCCCTAACTCAGAAGCACATCCAGGAGATCGTGACGAATGCCGCAACTAAGCTGGGTGTGAAAATCGACTCCGACATCCCGGCAATAGTGAGCGACTATACGATCGAAGGCCGAAAGGCCACCAGCCTGCTGGTGGACGCTTACGGGCTGGCGCTTTTCCGTCAAGTGCAGTCTGACGGCGCCAGCGCCGGCGGCGTGACAATCACGAGGGCCGATCTGGAGGAGACCATCAGGCTGGGGCGATTGTCGCCCTACGTGCATGCCCGGGCGTCGCATACCTCCGACGTTGGCAAGATATTCGGCCTGGGGGTTGCTGGCTTTCTGGGCTCGGTCATCGAGATCGAGGCGGTTACGTTCCCTGCGCGGGAAGAGGCCAAGGGCGCGATCAGGTTCAATGAGACTGCCGGCAGCATGGCGAAAGACTCAGTGTTCAACGCGGCGTCTGTGTTCAGGCGGATCACAGGGCAGGATATGGCCGACTACGATGTGCACGTCAACGTAGTGGGCGGCGGCGATATCGATGGGCCGTCCGCAGGAACTGCAGTGCTTCTCGCTATACTCAGTTCAGTCTATTCCTGCCCCATCAGGCAGGACGTGGCCGTCACGGGCGAGTTGTCAATCCAGGGCAAGGTGCGCGAGGTGGGCGGCATATTCGAGAAAATCTACGGAGCGAGGCAAGCGGGCATACGCAAGGTGATCATGCCGGCCGAAAACGCCAAAGACGTTCCCAGCGACATAACCGGCATAGAGGTGGTTCCGGTTGCCAGTGTCTCCGAGGTTTTCGCCCATGTATTTGACGGAGACATAGACTTCCGCAAACCAAACGAGGAGTGAGAGACTTGGCATCTGTAGGTGTAGCAGGCGTTGAGCGCGTGCCGCCTCAGAGTCTTGAAGCGGAGCAGTCGACCATAGGTTCGATGCTTCTGGATAAAGAGGCGATCGCGACGGCTGCAGAGATCCTGGTCGCCGAGGATTTCTACAGAGACGCCCACCGAGTAATCTTTGACACCCTGATTGAGCTGTTCAACCGCGGCGAACCGGCCGACCTGATCACTGTGACCGAGGAACTCCGCACACGAAATGCGCTCGAACGCGTGGGCGGAGCATCATACATAAGTACCCTGGCGAACTCTGTGCCCACATCGTCCAACTGCGAGTTCTACGCAAAGATCGTGAAGAACAAGTCCATACTGCGGGCGCTGGTAGCTGCGGGCGCCGAGATAGCCGCGCTGGGCTACGACGTGTCGGCTGATGTTGACAACTCGCTAGACAAGGCAGAGCAACTAATATTCCGGATCGCACAGAGCGGCGAGGCGGGCACGGTGGCAGACATGAAGACCGTGCTCATGAGCACGTTCGACCGGATAGAGCGGCTCTATTCCACCAAGGGTGCGCTCACAGGGCTGCCGACAGGGTTCGTTGAACTGGACAATATGCTCTCCGGGTTGCAGCCGTCTGAGCTGGTAGTAGTTGCCGCGAGGCCGTCTATGGGCAAGACGGCGCTTGCACTTAACATAGCGGAGCACGTGGGCCTAAATGAGAGGAAGCCTGTCCTCATATTCAGCCTTGAGATGTCGCGCGAGCAGCTGGCTGCCAGAATGCTGTGTTCACAGGCCAGCGTGGACGGGCAGCGCCTTCGCCGTGGGAACCTCACCGAGGCAGACTGGCCGCGGCTTTCCAATGCCCTGGGCCGTCTGAGCGAGGCGCCGGTCTTTATCGACGATACCCCCAGTGTTTCGGCTCTGGAAATACGCACCCGGGCTCGGCGACTCAAAGCCGAGCACGGCCTGGGGATAGTCATCATTGACTACCTGCAGCTCGTTCAGGGCAGGGCACGCGTGGAGAATCGGCAGCAGGAGATCGCCGAGATCACCCGTTCGCTCAAGGCCTTAGCCCGCGAGCTAGAGGTGCCGGTATTGGCCCTGGCGCAGCTTTCCAGAGCTGTGGAGGCCACTGCCGACAAGCGACCGCTCCTATCGCACCTGAAGGAGAGCGGAGAGATCGAACAGTCGGCGGACGTAGTGGCATTCATCTACCGCGAGGATTACTACAAGCCGGACATCGAGGCTGAACGTCGGAACATAGCCGAGATCATCGTGGCCAAACAGCGCAACGGACCTACGGGCAGCTTCGAGCTCCTATGGCAGCGGGAGTACACCCGATTCCGCAACCTGGAGAAGTACGCGCAGGCTGCGCCGGCATAGGATGGTGTGTGGCCATGCGTAGGCGAGCGCTTCTTGCGGGGGTCGGTGCAGTCGTGTTCGTCATGCTGATGATGAGTGCGTCGAGCCAGCCCGGCCTCGCGAGTGCTTGGCCAGCTCCGGTGGCCCCGGTGGCCCCCGCGGCGCTCAATAGTCAATCGCGTCCTTTGGTGTTGCTTGTCCATGGATGGTTAGCCACGTCCCTCGACCTGCTGGCGATAAGGTTGCGCCTTACCCGGGACGGGTTCGACTGTGATGCGATTGACTTCTCGTACTTGGGCGTCCTAGACTCCATATCGGACTACGCCGGCGAGCTCGCATGGAAGATCGAGGCAGAGTACGCAGACCGCAGGAACATCGCAGTTGTAGCGCATAGCATGGGTGGGCTCGTCACGCGGTACTACCTGAGAAATCTGCGCACGACAGACCAGGTCAAGACGGTCATCACCATTGCCACTCCTCACCACGGCACGTTCGGCGGGATGATCTTGCCTCCAAGGTCCACTCCAACTAGCGAGATGCTGCCGGATAGCCCCTTCTTGGAAGAACTGAACAGTGTGTCGGAGACTGTTCCTGGCGTGGACTTCTACGCCATATGGACGCCAACCGATGGCGTGGTGATTCCACCGGAGAACTCTATCATGTGCGGGGCTCGAAACTACAAGGTATCGGGGCTCGGCGTCACCCACCTGGGATTGCTCATGAGCGATGCCGCCTATGCAATAATCCTGGACGTGCTACACGGGCGGAAACCGCCGGCGACCGGACCTCAGACGCGCGACCATGATGAGGCCAAGAGAAATCCGCTGCCGTGGCTGAAGTTGCGCGATGAGACGCAATGAGCCAAGGAATTGCTGGGCCGGGCGGTCTGGCTGAGGCATTGCTGCCTTTGGGATAGCGCGCATGGGACGCGGTTGACATCAATCGACGACAAGCATATTCTGACTATGGTGTTTGCCGGACCTGAGAAATAGTTGGCGAGGTGAGCCGTTAATGAGTACCGACGGCGCAGGCAGTAGACCTATCAGCAGCATACTATCTATGATCGTTCGGGAAGGAGCGGCGCCCACGCCTGTGAGGCTGCGCTAACCTTCGTGGGCATGTTCGCGCCTCCCCGAAACGACGGGGAGGCGCATTCACATGTTCATGTCGCTGTCCACCGAGATGGCCGCAAGGCCAGGACGTAGCACCCTGCTCAACCTGCCGCTTCCGGAGCTAATGGAGCGGTTGGCCGCATCGAGCGACGGCCTTTCCACTGAAGAAGCCGAAAAGCGTATTGAGCGATATGGCAGGAACGAGTTGGCTCACAGAAGAGTGAGACCGCCTGTTGTATCGTTTCTGATGTTGCTGGCGG
Organism: Bacillota bacterium; assembly: GCA_035382325.1. GTDB lineage: Bacteria > Bacillota > DTU025 > DTU025 > DTU025 > UBA5389. The sequence goes on from DAOTAC010000039.1 coordinate 9,435, forward strand.
GCCCCCTCAACCTGGTGTTGATTGCAGCGGGGGTGGTATCGGCGTTCTTCGGCGAAATGTCTGGAGCCATCATCATCGGCATCATGGTGTTGGCCAGCACTACTCTCGAGTTCGTCCAGGAGTATACATCAGAGCGAGCTGCGCAGAAGCTTGCCAGGCAAGTGGCCGTCACAGCGACTGTCCTACGCGACGGGGTGACGACTGAGATCCACATGAGCGAGGTTGTCCCTGGAGATGTGATCTATCTGAGCGTTGGCGACATCGTTCCGGCCGATGCCAGAGTGGTCGCTGCCAAGGATTTCTTCGTCCATCAGGCGGCGCTCACGGGCGAATCGCAGCCGGTCGAGAAGGTCCTTTTCTCGGGATCGCGCCCGCACAACACTCCGCTACCTGACATGGACCATGTGGTCTTCTTCGGAACCAACGTGGTAAGCGGAACAGCAACTGCGCTGGCGGTGGAGACCAACGGCCGCACTGAATTCGGCCGCATTACCAAGAGCCTAACAGCTGAGCGGCCAGAGACCGAATTCCAGCGCGGGATCCGTGAATTCACCCGGTTGCTGATGCGAGTGATCGGTGTGCTCGTGGTGTTCATCTTCGTCCTCAATGCCTCGCTCCACCGTGGAGTGCTCAATTCCTTGCTCTTCGCAGTAGCGGTCTCGGTGGGCATCACCCCCGAACTGCTGCCGATGATAATCACCATCAACCTGTCCACCGGGGCACGGACGATGGCCAGGAACAAAGTGATCGTGAAGCGCCTGCAGTCCATACAGAACCTGGGGAGCATGGACATTCTGTGTACCGACAAGACTGGGACGCTCACCGAAGGACAGCTAGCCGTGCACTCGCACGTGGATGCCGAGGGCAACGAGTCCGAACGCACGATGGAGCTGGCGACGGTGAACTCCGTCTTTCAGGCAAGCCTCAGAAACCCGATGGATGCAGCCATAGCCAGGCACGCTTCGATCGATCTATCGAGCTACACGAAGATAGACGAGATCCCGTTCGACTTCACGCGCCGACGGATGTCAGTCATTGTAGCCAAGGCCGGTCGCAGGATGCTGATAACCAAGGGGGCGCCCGAGGGTGTGCTGGAGGTGTGCACCCGGGTTGAGTTCGGGGCGGACGGGGTTGATGTGCGCGAGATGACCCCGGAGCTTAAAGCTGCTGCTCTGGACGAATTCGTAAGACTATCATCGGACGGTTACCGCGCGGTGGCAGTCGCGTACAGGACCATAGGCAACGGCCGCGAGGTCTATTCGATTTCGGACGAGTCGAACATGACGTTCGTGGGGTATGTATCGTTCATCGATCCTCCCAAGGAGAGCACGCGCGAGGCTCTAGAGCAGGCAGAGGCTCTGGGAGTCGAGATCAAGATACTCACAGGGGACAATGAACTGGTCACTACGCGAATATGTGAACGCGTGGGGCTCAAAGTGAAGAGCGTGCTCATGGGGCAGGATGTGGACTCCATGAGCGATGACGAGCTCGCCCGCCGCGCAGAACAGGCGACTGTGTGCGCTCGGCTCAGTCCGGACCAGAAGGACAGAGTCATATCTGCCTTAAAGAGGTCAGGGCATGTTGTAGGGTACATGGGCGATGGTATCAACGACGCGCCGTCGCTCAGAGCGGCCGATGTTGGAGTGTCGGTTAGCAACGCCGTGGACGTAGCGAGAGAGGCGGCCGACATAATCCTCCTACAGGAAGGCCTGGACGTTCTGGAGACCGGGATCGTGGAAGGCCGGAAGACCTTTGCCAACACGCTTAAGTACATCATGATGGGCACCAGCTCCAATTTCGGGAACATGTTCAGCGTTCCGGCAGCGTTGTTCCTAGTGCCGTTCCTGCCCATGCAGCCGGTGCAGATACTCCTGAACAACCTGCTCTACGACTTTGCGCAGGTCACGATACCGACTGACAAGGTAGACGACGACTACATCGCCGAGCCAAAGCGCTGGGACATCGAGTTCATCAAGAAGTTCATGATCGTGTTTGGTCCAATCAGCTCTCTGTATGACGTGCTCACTTACCTTGTGATGCTATACGTGTTCCACGCCGACGCTCCGCTGTTCCAGACCGGGTGGTTCGTTGAATCCCTGGCCACACAGACCCTGGTCATTCACGTCATTCGGTCAAGACACAGCATACTGAGAAGCAGAGCCAGCCTGCCTCTGACGCTATCGAGCCTGGCAGTAGTGGCGGCTGGGCTAGCCATCCCCTATACGCCAATCGGCCGCTTTTTCGGGTTCGTTCCGCTGCCGACTGCGTTTTTCGCAGTGCTACTCGCCATGACCGCGGCATACCTGGCCATGGTGAACGCGGTCAAGAAGGTCTTCTACAGGAAGGCCGGGGTGTGGGGAGCTGGAATATGATGCATCGTTAGGAGGTATTCGTGGGCATTCGCAGGCGTCTCGTGGCGTCACGTGGCGTCACGTGGCCTTGAAACGCCCATAGCAGCTGTGGTATAATCACTTGCTGAAGATATTGAGTGGGCCGCTAGCTCAGCCGGTAGAGCACCGGACTTTTAATCCGGGCGTCGCGGGTTCGAATCCCGCGCGGCTCACCATTATTATGCCCCTTTTAGCTGGTCCGATGATAAATGCCGCTGGGGACTGCGCCCAGCGGCATTCG
>DAOTAC010000040.1:0-10477 GCA_035382325.1 Bacillota bacterium
CAGATAGGAGTGCCGGGAATGAAGTAGTATATATGGTCCAGGAGCATCAACCCCATGGCCAGCAGCTTGAGCCTGAACGCGTCCAGCCCTGTCTTCATCACTTGCCCCGCACCCCCATACATCGGTCAGCTCATCTGCGCCACATCTGTTGGCTCCATATTCGCCTTCACGCACCATCACACCTCTCGTCTCCCCAAGCCGACATTGTCTTTCCCGGCCCGCAAGCTCGCCCTCGCACATGGCGGCCCGCCCGCCCCCACCCAGCCAGCTCGACCAGCTCGCCAAGTGCATGCAGGCTTTGTGAGCAATAGCAGTTGGCGAAGGGGATAGACATCGCCAGGCTGGATAGTGAGCGGCGAGACAACACCCTCCCCGATCATTACGGTGGTTGTTGGCTGAGGGCGTCATGCTGACCTCGCCGGAATGGCTATTTAGCTGGTCTTGGCATCATGGCTGTCGGACAAAACGGCTGGAGCTGGCATATCGTCGGTTTTTGCCATTAGTTTTGGAGATACCCGCAACTTTTGAGTACATCGATTTCGAAGAGCCACCTGACCGCCTCCAAATCACGAAAATCGGGGGGTATCCGACGGGTCCGGGCAGTAAAGCAGGCGGCGAGCCGACATAATACCCCATATCATGGCGCCATTTGGTAATGGCGTGTGAGCGATGGCATGTTGTGCCAGCGATTCGCCACTAAATCGGCGCCATATGGCCCCCAGGGCTCCTTTTGCGGGGCCGATTGGCCCCCCGGGGCCCCCGGCCCAAATCGATGTACTCACAAATTGCGTTTTTCGCCGAAAGTATTGCCGAAAAGTGACCGTATCTCTGGGCGGATACCCCCGGGGGTATATCCCTGAGCCACAGCAGTCATCTTTCCGTCACTTAGCACGCCCCCGGATCTACCCCCGGACTTACCCCTGGGCCTATCCCCGGATGTATCGCTGGGCCCATCCCCAGATCTATCCCTGAGCCCATTCCTGGACCTACCCGCGGGTCTATCCCTGGATCCCTGGCCCCGGTGCGGCCCCAACCGCTTCCGCTATGGCCCTGGCGAGATTGCACGTCTGAATGGGGGTATCTGCGACGCGAAAGCAACAATCGCCACACGCACCCCAGCTCGCCGGGTAGCATGGACGAACGCGAACCGCACGTGGTATGATAGTCCCATTATTCAGCAAGAGAGAGGCGATTCCAGTGATCCACGGTGAGCGAGTTGTGCTGCGCGAGTTCCGGAAGGAAGACGTCGCGCCCATTCAAGCCTGGGTCGGAAATGAGGAAATAACGAGGTATCTCGGGTTTGTGATGTTCCCCCAATCGCTGGAGGAGACTACATCCTTCGTCGAGAGGCAGCTAGTCAGAAGGGGAACGCCGGATGAAGGGGTCTTCGTCATCGCCCTCCGTGATGATCCCAGCCTGGAGTACGTAGGGGCTGTAGGCCTTCACGGCATAAGCTGGCGCGACCGTCACTGCGAGCTGGGGATCGTAATAGGCCGTGAGGACCTGCTGGGCAAGGGGTTGGGCACAGAAGCCATACGGCTAGCTCTGGGGTTCGCGTTCGATTTCCTGAACATGCACAAGGTGAACCTGACGGTTTTCGAGTACAATGAGCGCGGTCGCAGATGCTATACCAAGTGCGGATTCAAGGAGGAAGGCCGCATCAGGGAGCAGCGGTTCTACAACGGACACTACTGGGACGTCATCATCATGGGTATCACGCGCGAGGAGTTCGCCGCCGTCGCACGCTAGGCCGCCGTCGTGCGCTAGGCCTCAGCAGGCGATTCCGCAGCCTCCGACGCTTTTTTCACGCTCTTTGCTATTTCGGCCGGGCTCAGTTTCACCCAGAGCAGCGGCGCCGCCGCCAGGCTGGCGGCGAACGGGACAACAAACGTGGCTTTGGGGCCGAACGAATTCCACAGCAGTCCGCCGATGTATGGGGCAGGCAGAGATACAAGCCCGAGGCTGGTCGTAAAGAGCCCGAAGGCCGTCCCGCGCATTGAGAGCGGCACTGCTTTCGATATCAGCGAGTTGTATGCCGGCCTACCGAACGATGCCCCTGTGCCGAGGATGATCCACACCAGCATGAAATGCCCATAGCTCTTGCCGGCCAGAAACACCGCGAATCCGGCCGCGAACGCAACGTTGCTTAGGACAATCCCGGCGCGCTCGCCCACCCGATCGGCGAACCATCCGCCGACAGGAAGGAGCGCCATCATCACCAGGTGGTGAGCTGACAGGAACGATCCGATTTGGGTATTGTCGAGGCCAATGATATTGCTGTAGTACAGCGGCTCGAACCGCGACGCTATGCTGTAGGCTACATCGCCTATTCCGTCTGAGATAAACAGCCACGTGATGACGCCGCCCGCGAGCACCATAGACGCCATGGAGACCAGGTTGTGCTTGAGCCCCGCAAACGTGAGGCGGTCGCGCGCGGGAGGACTCGACTCCCGGGCCGCACCGCTGTTCGCTTTGCGGGCCATATAGATCCGTATCATCGTCGCCGATCCATACAGAACGAGCGCTACCCCGAACATGGCCCGGTATCCGTAGTACTTCGACACATACCCCCCAAGCGGAGGGCCGATGACTCCCACGATCATGTAAACGGAGTCCACCACAGAGAAGACCCGCCCGCGCGTCTCTTCAGACGACTGCTCTGCGATGAAAGCCTGAAAACTGGGGGCCACAAAGCAGAAGGCCAGCGAGGCCACGCCCTGCGCGAGGAGGAGCCACTTCCAGGACGGAGCCAGTACGTATCCTATGTACCCGATAAGCCCGGCCGTACTGCCTATCGCGATTGCCTGCAATCGGCCAATGGAGTCAGAGATGAACCCGCCTAGTATCTGAAAGACCAACGGCACTATGGCCGTGAGTGTGAAGAACAGCCCAACCTGCTGCACACTGGCGCCCAGAGACTGAAGGTACAGAGGCATCAGCGGGTTCTCCATACTCGAAGCTATGTTGGCGAGTATCATGGCAGCTAAGAAGACCACTAGCGTCGCGTTGAGCAGAGTGGTCGCGTTCCGGCCTTTCCGCAGACTGATCAACCTCATCTACCTTCATCTCTCCCATGTACATGACAACGCCCGGCGACGTCCGACCGGCGGCGTGCACTCCGAATCATACTGAGCCAAACGGTCACAGCAGTTCGCGCGGGCGAATCCCCATTGCGCTTCGGCGCTGGTTGACGGCGCTCCAAATGAGGTCGCGCACTTTACGCGGATCCTTAATACCCATCAGGCGGAATGATGGCGTCGACGGATCAGTGGAGATAATCTCGATCTGCCCGATGCCTATCATCCGGTCTGAAAGGCCTTGCGTAAGGCGGATATCCTTCACCCTCCCAAGGTCTATCTGCTCTTCCCTTCGCCCAAGTAGCCCCATCTGAATGATGAGACGCTGGGTAGTCAGGATGTACTTCGTATTGGTCGTTATCTCCTTCAGGTAGGGCTTCCCCTCCCACAGCACATGCTCCAACTGCTGCGCCTGCGGTTCGCCCTTAACCCGCGAGGTCTGGCCTGAGGCACTAACCCTCTCCAGCCGCGCACCGCACTCCGCGCAGAACTTGACGCCTGCATCGAACTCCGCTCCGCATTCGGGACAATAAGGCAACAACGACACCTCCCCTATCGCCATCGGTCCTCTGACCGGTTCAATACTATACGACTCCCGTTCCTTTTTCAAATAGCCCCAAATGCTGGCCGCCTGGGCCGACGGATGGTAGTATGTACATGGGCCAAATTGCATGGGCGCATCGGCGCTCTGGGCTCGACCGTCTTTGGCCGGCGCGCGCCGAGGGAGGCGATAACCTTGACGAAAGACGGGGACGCGCGCTACTGGCGCGATGAGGCTTACGAAGCGCTTCGGGCTGCCGAGGTTCTGCTGGACAACCGCCGATACGTGGAAAGCGGCTTCTTCTGCCACCTAGCGACGGAGAAGATGCTCAAGGCGCTGGTTGCCCGGCGAACCCATCGAACGCCCCCGCGAATGCACGCGTTGTGGCGTCTTGCCGAGATAGCCGGTGTGGAGGACGACTTCAACGCCAAACAGGTGGATACCATCGCGGACCTGTCGGTGTTCCAGGTAGAGGGCCGCTATCCGACTGATCGAAGCGCGTTGCTGGACGCCAACCCGCCCGAGAGGTTCAAGGACCTGTATGACAGAACAAAGGAGGTCCTGTCATGTCTGGACTCCCTCCTGAGGTAGCTGAGGCGGTAGGCCGATTTGTCCGCGAGTTGGAGAGCAGAATCCCAGTTGATCGGGTCATTCTGTTCGGGTCGTACGCTCACGGAACTGCAGTCGACGACAGCGATATCGATATTGCCGTGGTGTCTTCAGCATTCGGGGGAAATGCCTGGGACGACCGGCGCCTTCTCTTTGACACAATGATCGCAGCCCGCCTGGACTCGCGCCTGGAACCGCACCCTCTTTCGCCCCGTGATTATGAGGCGCCGTCTAGCTGGGTGCAGACAGAGATACTTGACAAAGGCATCGTCGTCTTCGCCCGGACCGATCACAGCGGCGAATAGGAAAGGCCCCGCCGCGGCGGGGCCTACATTTCACACTCTGCTGATATCACATGCTGCTCATATTGTGCGTTCAGCGTTCAGCGTTCAGCGTCCTGCGACTCAACCCTTGTGCGGAAAGTTCCGTATCAGCACTATGGGTGTTCCCGCATCGGCAGAACCCGCAGCGAGGTCGGCCATGGTGGCCAGAATGCCGGTGATCCTGCGCGGAGTGGTGCCCAGGCTGTCGCGGGACGGCGCCCGGGAGGCTAGTTCCCTGGCGATCTCTTCGCGTGAGCGCCCCTGCCTGAAAAGGGTCTCAACCAGCAGTTTGAGTTTCGTCCCCTGCCGAAGCGACGCCTTTCGCAGGCCAACGCTGCATCCAATGGACGGGTATGGGTCGGCAAGCTCGTAGATGCCTGTGTCGGGGTCCTTGTAGGCGCCGTCCCCAAAAATCAGCACCTCGATATCCTTGCCGGTCGCCTCCCTGACTCGGTCTCGGATGGTGTCGCACACGTCATCGGCGTTATCGGGCAGGAGCTTGAGTATGCCCGCGTCTAGGTCCGACACGTTGGACCCAATCACTCCCCACGGGCCGGGCCCCACGTCCTTGACAGTCAGCATGGGCGTCTTGGTGCCGAACGACAGGAACAGGTTTTTCAGCGATTCGCGTTCGTGTACTGCGCCGATGATTATCCCGTCGATGTGGCCGTAGTTGAACACCGCCAACGGGTTATTGGTATAGAGAATGTCGCACCGGGCGCCCTCGGCCTCAATAGCCTTGGCGTACATACGTGCATAGTCGATTCCGGTGATCGGGTGAGGGAACAGCCTCTCGCCGATCTCGCCAAGGGTGATCACGTCGCGTGCGTCGTACAGGGCAAGCCTGTCGCTGTACGGGTATACATGCGGTTTCGCGGCGCCTTCAAGGAGACCGGCCGCATCCACAATAGAGATCTCGCGAGTCTGTAAGTCCACGGCAGCCACAAGCGCACCGTCTGCATCGCTGTCTTGGGCTATGCGAAGAACCTTCTCCGCAGTGCCGGGCATGTCTTCGAAAGTCACCTCAGCGACCAGGTGGCGTCCCTCGGGGTCGTGGAGTGTAATGTCGGCGATGCCCTTACCCGTGATCTTGCGTATGGCAGTCACCGTGTATCCTAGCTCCTGGAATTTCAGAGCCGCAAGTATCTCCCTTATCAACACGTTCATCTGAGGCGTATTGCCCCTCACCTCAAGCAGGCTTCCAAGGGTTCTCTTGAGGCGGAAACGGCTATTGGCGAAGTCTTCGTCCATCACCTGGTTGCCAACCTCATCATACGGCACGCTCAGCTGGACGATGACCTTTCCACGCCGGACAGCACGGGCTATGGCCGATAGCACCAGCACAAAGCGGTTTCGGCTCACGATGGGGCTTATGACCGCCAACGTACCCTCTTCGCTGACAGAGAGTTTGGAGCGCAGGTCCTGCACCAGCTCGTCCACGGTTACATAGCGGTTCTGCGAACGGGCGACAACCGCCTCCGTTACGCAGACTATGTCGCCATCCTGGACCGTCTCTTTGACCGTATCAAGGGTGATCTCCACAATGTCATCAGTGGGCATGATCAGGCCCGTTTTCAGTCCAACCAAGGCGACTCCTGCATGTTGCGGTAGGTCAAAACTCACAGGGTTCACTTCCCTTCAGTAGGGCTTGCGCGCACGCAACAAATTATATTATCGCACAAGGTTGCCTGGACTACAATCCAGGAATTGCCGGGATGGAATTGCCCGGATATCGGCCCGGGGACTGCCCCTGAGACTGCCCGAAGGCCACCCGAAGGCTACCCGAAGGCCGCCAGGAAATTCGAGGGGCATCTCTAGAAACGCTGAGCGTCGCTCACTGCGCAGTCGGCCTGATGCTCTCTCCTGCAGCGGCTTTCCGGATTTTCCGGTATATCGTGTTGCGCGAAACGCCGAGTTCACGGGCGACGCGGCTGATGTTGCCCCCGTGTTTCTGCATGAGGGTCAACAGCTGCTCCTGTTCGCGCCGCTCAAGCATTCGCCGCATGCGACGCCTCTCATCCTCGATGTTGGCGAATGCCGCTGGTTGCGCATCTTCCGGCGAATGGCACATAATCTCCTCCGGAACATGCTGCAACCCGATCCTGCCGTCAGCTGCAATGCTAACCATACGCTCAACTACGTTCTGCAGCTCACGTACATTGCCCGGCCAATCGTAGTTCATCAAGCACTCTACAACGCGCGGGTCGACGCTACCGACCTCTGAGCCCAGCCTTCTACCTGCCTTGGCCATGAAGAAGTCGAACAGCAACGGTATGTCGTCCGGCCGCTCGCGCAGCGGCGGCAGCTGGATCTGTATCACGTTAAGTCTATAGTACAGGTCCTGCCGGAAGCTTCCCTTGGCTACGGCCTGCAGCAGATCCTTGTTGGTGGCGCTGATTACCCTCACGTCTACCTGCGTGACAGCGCTTCCGCCTATTCGGATCACGCGCCTGTCCTGCAAGACTCGGTGCAAAGCCACTTGCTGCTCAAGCGGCATGTCCCCAATCTCGTCGAGGAATAAGGTGCCGCCTGCAGCCAACTCGAATTTGCCCGGGCGCCCGCCTCGCGCCGCCCCTGTGAAGGCCCCTTCTTCATAGCCAAACAGCTCGCTTCCAACGAGTTCGCGGGGGATTGCGCCGCAGTTGACCGGAACAAATGGTCCGCACGCGCGTTTGCCATGGTTATGTATCGCCTGGGCAATCATCTCTTTTCCGGTGCCGCTTTCGCCGCATATCAACACACTGCTGTCGCTCTGCGCTGCAATAGAAGCGACCTCCACCGCTCGGCGCAGCTTCTCATCGCGCCCCAGTATGTCGTCAAACCTGAATGTTGCATACGATCCGCTATACCTGCTGATGAGCTTGGTTATTCGCTTGGACGGATTCAGCGACACCACGCCTCCGTTGACGTTGCCGTGATCATCGTAAACCGGCTTGGCCGCCACTAGGCAATGCACTGGTCCGCTGGGCGTCTTGAGCGCCATCTCCACGTCGTCGAAGGCTTTGCCCGCTCCAAGCATGTTCGTAAAGTAGTGCGGCTTGTTCACGAGCTCATACACAGGCGCAGTGTACAGCCCGTCCGGGCCCGCGCGGCCGCCAGCGTGGCCCTCGGTGTGGGCGTCGGTGTGGGCGTCGGCGCCAGAGTGGGCATCGGCGCCGGGGTCGCCCATCGGTGCTCCCAGGATTCCTTCGGCCACCGGGTTGGCGCGACGGATCATGCCGCGGTCGTCCAGAAGTAGTATTCCGTCCGAGGTTATCAGGAACATCTTGTTAAGGTTGTCGTTGAGCACCGTAAGCTCGCGCATCTTCGCGTTGATACGCATCTGAGCGCGAATGGCTTCCGCCGCTGCTACTACCATCCCGAGAGTGTGTGCGTGAGTGCGCGTGGACGGGCCCGACATCTGCAGAGCTCCGATCGCGTGCCCGCGTTCGTCGAGTATAGGCGCCGCAGAGCATGTCCAAGTGTGAAATCGTTCGCAGTAGTGCTCGTAGCCGGAAACCTGAAGGGGAGCCATGCATGCGAGGGCAGTGCCGATTCCGTTAGTACCCACGTGATGTTCGGACCAGCTCGATCCCGGCACGAGATTGACCAGACCGGCACGGTCGAGGGCATCCTCATCGCCGATTATCTCCATCACTCGTCCCCGCTCGTCGGCCAGGATTACTATGAAGCCAGACCCCACGACGAACCTATGCAGGCTGGACATGAATGGGCGCGCTACCCTAATCAGCTCACAGTGATCATCCAGCAGATCGTCAATACCCCGCCGGCCGGCTGGGAGGCGGCCCAGAGCGTCCTTTGGATCGACCATGGCCTCGCTTGACCGTCTCCATGATGCCGCTATCTCCGGACGAAGGATAGACGAGTCTACTTCCCCCGTGTTGACAAAGTGCCGCCATGCCTCGGCAATACGTGGTTGCTGCACAATCTCGGAAGCCATCTGCTTCTCACCGCCGATTCGTCATTTTCCTTCCTGCTACTACCGATTCTGCATTGCCCGCCAAGGCCCTGCCTGCCTGGGCAGCTACCGGCCAGACTGCAGCGGTAGTGTACCTTTTGTGTACCTTTAGCGTACCGCAGTAGCAACACTATAGCAACATAAACGGTACATATCCGCGCTGGACATCATCTGTGCCTATTCGGCCGCGGGCACCGGCACGCCCCGATCCATCTGCGCATTTCATGCCGAGGATCCGTGACTCCTTTTGATGGCACATTACTTGCTTCGATATGCGGTCGGATCGGGTCGATTCCATACGTCAATTCGGAAGCCATGAATTCGGAGGGAGGATCTAGTCATGCACAAGCCTGTGGACAGGTACTACAAGCTGTTCATCGACGGTACGTGGGTAGACAGTAAGGGGGGCAAGACGTTCGACACATATTGCCCTGCCAACGGAGAGTTGCTTGCCACGTGCGCAGACGCAGGCAAGGAAGACGTGGACCTCGCCGTTGGGTCAGCGTGGAAGGCCTTTGACAGCTGGAAGAACACGAGTCCTGTAGAGCGCTCCACGATTCTGCTGAAGATCGCCGACCTCATCGATGCAAACGCAGAGAAGTTGGCCATGGTAGAGACCATCGACAACGGCAAACCCATCCGGGAGACCATGTCGGTAGACGTACCCCTGGCTTCCGACCACTTCCGCTACTTCGCCGGCGTCATTCGCGCTGACGAAGGCAGCGCTGTGATGATCGACAAGGACCACATGAGCATCATCCTCAGCGAACCGATTGGGGTCGTAGGCCAGATAGTTCCGTGGAACTTCCCGTTCCTCATGGCTGCATGGAAGATCGCACCGGCGCTTGCGGCAGGCTGCACCGTGGTGATCAAGCCATCGTCGACGACACCGCTCTCCACCCTGGAATTCGCCAAACTACTGCAGGAGGTAGTCCCGCCTGGAGTGGTCAACGTAGTCACCGGTCGCGGTTCAACCACCGGCGAGTACATGCTCAAACACCCCGGATTCCGGAAGCTTGCGTTCACCGGCTCTACTGAAGTCGGCTACGACATCGCACGGGCAGCAGCCGACAAGCTAATTCCGGCCACCCTCGAGCTGGGCGGCAAGTCAGCCAACATCTACTTCCCCGATTGCCCGTGGGACAAAGCCATCGAAGGCGTACAGGTCGGTATTCTGTTCAACCAGGGGCAAGTATGCTGCGCCGGCTCGCGGGTCTTCGTCCATGAAGACATATACGACAAGTTCCTTGCCGAATGCGTCGCCGCGTTCAACAAGGTGAAGGTGGGCCTGCCGTGGGAAGAGGACACCATCATGGGCTCGCAGGTGAACGAGACTCAGCTCAAGAAGATATTGTCGTACATCGACATTGGCAAGAAGGAAGGTGCCCGCGTGGCCTGCGGCGGTGAGCGGATCACCGACGGCGAACTGGCCAAGGGTGCATTCATGAAACCCACTATCCTTGCAGATGTCACGAACGACATGAGAGTGGCGCGTGAAGAGATATTCGGTCCGGTAGTGTGCTTCATCAAGTTCCGCGATGAAGACGAGGTCGTCAAAATGGCCAACGACAACGAATACGGCCTCGGCGGCGCTGTGTGGACCCGTGACATAAACCGCGCACTGCGTGTTGCCCGAGCCGTGGAGACCGGGCGCATGTGGATCAACGACTACAACAACCTGCCCGCCCATGCCCCGTTCGGCGGGTACAAGAAGTCGGGCATAGGCAGAGAGACACACAAGATGATGCTTGCTCACTACACACAGAAGAAGAACATCTTCATCAGCACGAGTGAGGCCAAGAAGGGCATGTACTAAGTCCTAAGGTCGCGGCATTGGATCGCTAAACGCGCCCTGAGAGTGGGCCTCAGCGTCGGCCTCAGCGTGGACCTGAGAGTGGTACGGCCCGGTGTGCTGCGGAGCAGATGCAGCCGCCGGGCCGACCTCTCAGCAGGGGCGGTCTCTCAGCAG